>CBQVAZ010000006.1:0-22836 GCA_967720205.1 uncultured Gemmatimonadaceae bacterium
CGACGGCCGTGTGGCAGTGAGCGCCACAGGGAACCCGGTTCTCGCGACGGCGGGGAGTGGCGACGTGCTGAGCGGCATCATCACGACGCTGCTGGCCCAAACTGGCGATCCATTCCTCAGTGCCACAGCGGGAGCGTGGGTGCACGGACGAGCTGCAGAGCGAGTGGCACTTCGGCACGGTGTGCGCGGCACGACGCTGGATCACGTGCTGGAAGAGCTGAGCGCCGTGTGGCACGAGCCGCTTCCGGCGCCAGAGCCGCCTGTCCTGGCGCGGTTGCCGCTCGTCGTCGCCTAACGCATGACGCAGCATCATTCCACGCCACAGCGGCATACCGCGCTCGGGCGTGGCGGCGAATTCGACATGATCCGCGACCTCGCCGAACGCTGGGGGCGCGCAGCGCGCGGGCTAGGAGACGATGCGGCGATCTTAGAGCCACCCGCAGGCGAGCAGCTCGTCGTAAGCACGGACACCAGCGTGGAGGACGTGCACTTCCGACGACGATGGCTCACGAGCGGTGAGATCGGTTACCGCTCTGCGATGGCCGCGTTGAGCGATCTGGCCGCGATGGGGGCTCGCCCGTTAGGGATGACTGTCGTGCTGGCTCTCCCGCCGGCTTGGAAAGCGGACCTTGGCCCGCTGGCGGACGGCATCGGCGAGGCCGCGCGCGATGTCGAGTGCCACGTCATCGGCGGCGATCTGTCTCGCTCCGAGATGTTGCATTGTACGTTCACTGTGCTCGGGGCGAGCGCTCGTCCCGTACTGAGGTCGGGCGCAAAAGTGGGAGATAGCGTCTACGTCACTGGACAACTCGGCGGCCCTGGCGCTGCGCTGCGCGCGCTGTCCGCCGGAACGCATCCGGCGCCACTCGCGCGCGAGCGCTTTGCTCGTCCCGTGGCGCGTATACGGGAAGGCGCATGGATCGCGCAGCACGGCGCCAACGCGATGATCGATCTTTCGGACGGACTCGTGAGCGATGCGGAGCATATAGCGACGGCAAGCGGCGTGCGCCTAACGATCGACCTGGACAAGCTTCCCGTGCTACAGGGGTGTGCCGCGCGCGACGCGGCACGAAGTGGGGAGGAGTACGAGCTACTGTTTACGGCACCGGCGGACCTCGATGCGAGCGCGTTCGTACGAACGTTTCGCCTGCCGCTCACAGTGATCGGTCAGGTTGACGCGCTTTCTGGAGAAAACCGCGTGACGTTCACGAGTCAGCGCAAGCGCGTTGACCTCGAAAAGGGCTACGATCACTTTTCGCGATGATGCGGACGCTGCTCACGGCGATCACCCTCGCCATCCTTACTCCGACGCTCGGCTTGGCCGTCATCATTGGCGGGCTCCTACGGCTTCCGGATCGGCCGGGGAGCATTTTCGACTGGGGGCCGCGCACATGGTGTCGCGCGATACTGTGGGCCGCCGGGGTTCGCGTCCGGCTGCATAACGCGCAGCACATGCCCCGCGGCGAGCCGCGTATTTACGTCGCGAATCACGTGAGCTGGTTCGACATATTCGCGCTCGCGTCGTTTCTGCCGCACTACAAGTTCGTCGCCAAGGCCGAGCTCTTTCGCATTCCGATCTTCGGACGCGCGGCGCGCGCAGCCGGAATGATTTCGATCGAGCGCGACAACAGAAAGTCGGCATTCGCATCGTACGATCGCGCTGCGGCGCAGATCCGGCGAGGCGCGTCTGTCGTTGTGTTTCCAGAAGGGACGCGAGGGCGCTCGTATGAGCTGCGGCCCTTCAAGAAGGGACCATTTGTTCTCGCCGTCGCCGCGCAGGTGCCCGTCGTACCATGCATCATTCACGGGACGATTCCAATTCAACCCAAGGGGTCGTTCCGAGTGCGATCAGGCGTCATCGACGTCCATTTTCTGGAACCGATTCCGACGAGCGACATGACATACGAAGATCGCGATCGTCTTGCGCGCGAAACGTGGCGCCGCATGGCGGACGCATTTGAGCGAGAGTACGCCATAACGAGCAGCGATACCGAGCGTCAGCTTTCACTAGCCCCCAGCGCCCAGCCTTAGCCCCGAGCAACCAGTCTCTTGTCTACCATCCAAGCACTGACCGCCCGCGAGATTCTCGATTCTCGAGGGAATCCGACCGTCGAAGTCGACGTGACCCTAACGAGTGGAGCTGCGGGCCGCGCGGCGGTGCCGAGTGGCGCGTCGACGGGCGAGCACGAAGCGATCGAGCTGCGCGACGGCGATTCCAAACGTTACCTGGGCAAGGGCGTGACCAAAGCGGTGCGCAACGTGATCGACGTGATCGCGCCGGGCCTCGCCGGCATCGACGCGAGCGAGCAGATGGCGATCGACAATCGCATGCTCGAGCTGGACGGAACGCCTAACAAGGCGAAGCTGGGCGCCAATGCGATACTCGGTGTGTCGATGGCGGTAGCGCGCGCGGCGGCCGTGGAGTGCGATCTGCCGCTGTATCGTTACCTGGGTGGCCCGCTCGCGCGCACGATGCCGGTTCCGCTGATGAACATCCTGAATGGCGGCGCGCACGCGACGAATACTGTGGACTTCCAGGAATTCATGGTGGTCCCTGTGGGCGCCGACACTTTTCCCGACGCGCTACGAATGGGCGCCGAGGTGTTTCACTCGCTCAAGAAGGTTCTCGTTAAACGCGGACTGGCGACCGGCGTAGGCGACGAAGGTGGCTTCGCGCCGAACCTTGCCAACGATGAAGAAGCACTCAAGGTCATCATCGAAGCGATCGAAGCGGCGGGTTACAGTCCAGGAACCCAGATCGCGCTGGCACTAGACTGCGCCGCGTCGGAGCTCTTCGACAAGAAGTCGCACAATTACACGTTCAAGAAGAGTGGCGCGGGAACGCTCGATGCCGACGGGATAATCGATCTATATGGCGAGTGGCTGGAGAAGTATCCGATCGTGAGCATCGAAGACGGCCTCGCGGAGGACGATTGGGAAGGGTGGGCGGCCCTAACGGCGAAGTTAGGCGAGCGCGTGCAGCTCGTCGGCGACGACCTCTTCGTCACCAATACCGAACGTCTCGCGCGCGGCATCGAGTCGAGCGTGGCAAACGCGATTCTGATCAAGGTGAATCAGATCGGGACGCTCACGGAAACGCTCGAGGCGATCGATCTGGCGCGCTCGGCTGGCTATCTGTCGATCATTTCGCACCGGAGCGGCGAGACGGAAGACACGTTCATCGCCGATCTCGCCGTAGGCAGCGGCGCAGGGCAGATAAAAACGGGCAGCGCGTCGAGAACGGACCGCGTGGCGAAGTACAATCAGCTGTTACGGATCGCTGAGCAGCTCGGAAGCGCCGCGGAGTATCCGGGCGGCGCGATTTATGGACTGGAGTAGTTAGGTGGCGCGCCAAAAGTTCTGGCAAAGAATCCCAGCCAAGAAGGCGATGTTCATCGTCGGCGCGTTAGGCGTCGCCTACTTCGCCATTGAAGGCGGCGAGTACGGAACGAGCGATCTGATCCGGCAGCGGATCCGTCGGACTCGTCTACAGACCGAGATCGACTCGCTACAGCGGCAGATCGATTCGCTGGACCGCTATCGCAAGCAGGTCCTCACCGATCCGGTGCTGCAGGAGCGGATCGCGCGAGAGCAATTCGGGATGGTGCGCGGCGATAGAGAACTGGTGTACCGATTCACCGATCCCGCGCCAAAACCTTAACTAAAGCTGTCAGCTACCAGGCGACGGTCTAAAGCCGTCAGTTAGCTGTCAGCTACTGACAGCTTCGAACTGTGAGCTGGTAGCCGACAGCTTTGGTTTGTTAGGCAAGAACCGCTTCCATCCGCTTGCGCAAAGATGCATCCGGCATCTGCCCCCGCGCAGCAACCATGTTCTCGACGGCGTGATGCGCCTTCGTCATTCCGGGAATTGCCGCCGTGACTGCCGGATGCGAGACGACGTACTTGAGGGCGAATTGGGCCCACGTCGTACACGCGATCTCCTTGGCATAATCGGGGAGCGGCTTGCTGCCTAACGCCTGAAAGAGGCGGCCGCGCCCGAACGGCAGGTTGACGAGCACCGCGATCCCCTTATCAGCGGCGAGCGGCAGCAATCGCGCCTCGGCGTCTCGAGCATCGAGCGCGTAGTCAAGCTGAATGAAGTCGAGCTTCTCGCTGTTCATGATGCGCTCGAGCTCCGGATACTGTTCGTCCGACGACGTGGTGACGCCAATGAGGCGCACCTTGCCGGCCTGCTTCCATTCGTGCAGCGTCGCAAGCTGGGCCGCCGTATCGACGAGGTTGTGCACCTGCATCAAATCGACCTTCGACACCTTGAGATTGGCGAGCGACTCGTTCATCCGCAGAAGTCCGGCCTCTTTGCCACGACGGTCGACCTTCGTCGCGAGAAAAATGCGATCCCGCGCCCCGAGGTCTGCGATAATCCCGCCGATAATGCTTTCCGAGTCACCGTAAGACGGTGCCGTGTCGACGACAGTCCCGCCGGCGTCGAGAAACGCTTTCACAGTGTCTCGATACGCACCGATATCTGGCGACATCGACAATCGGTAATTGCGCGTGCCGAGACCGATGACAGGAACGCGTTCGCCTGTGGACGGAATGCGCTTGGTGACGAGCGCGCTGGGTTGAGCGAAGGCGCTGCGTGCGGCGCTGGCAGCAGCCGCAGCTGCGATGCCAAGTTCGATGAGTTCGCGGCGAGTGAGGTACATAAACGGCAGGTCAGAGGTCTGAGGTCTGAGGTCAGAGGTCAGAGGTCAGAGGTCAGAGCGGACCCCTATTGTACGCTCCGGCCTTGCACCGTGTTGCCAACATGCAAATCCTATCCCCTATCCCCTATCCCCTATCCCCTATCAACTAGTTGTTAGGCACCCCACCCAGGTAAATGACCTGTCCAGTAATCGCGCGGCTCGCTGGGAGCAGAAGCAGTTCGATCGCTCCAGTGATGTCGTCGAAAGTCGAAAGCCGCTTGATGGGGAAGAGCGAGACCATCTTCTCGAGCTTGGGCTTGGGGACTCCGCGAATCATGTCAGTCGCCGTCGGACCTGGACCGAGCACGTTCACAGTGATGCCGAATTCGCGGAGCTCACTTGCCATCACGCGCGAGAGAGCCTCGACCGAACCCTTGGACGCGACGTAGGCAGCTTGCCCTTCATAGCTCAGAGGCACTGCGACGGAGCTGAGGTTGATGATCCGTCCCTGCTTGCGTTTGCGCATGAGCAACGCCGCCTCACGACTCACCATGTGCGTACCCGCCACGTGCGTGTCGAGCATTTTGCGGAGCGACGCGACCGGCGTGAGCAGCACGTGGTTCATCGACGCGACGCCGGCGTTGTTGATCGCGACGTCGAGCCTGCCGAAGCGCTTTGTGATCTCACCGAAGAGCGTCTTGACCTGCTCCTCGCTTGTGACGTCCGTGTCGAAGTGGGTGTAGCGATCGGACGTGGGGGTCCAATCGATCGGCTTTCGGCTGCAGCCGATGACGGCATAGCCGCGTTCGAGGAAATACTGCGCGAGGTGCCGGCCGACCCCGGTTCGCGTCCCAGTCACCAGTGCGACCGGAATGTCGCTCTCGTTAGGCAATCTCGCCGCCTACTTGGCTGCCCCGAGTCGCGGCGCGACCGGATAAATGAAGCGATGCCGTACAATCCCCGCGGTCTGGATCTTCTCGAATTTGCAGCCCATTGCGTAGTACAACAGGTTCGCCGCCCGATTCGCCGGATCAACGTAGAAGGCGATCTCGTGCACTTTGCGCTCGCGCATGTCGGCGGCCATCACCTCGATCAGGCGTACGGCGATGCGCGACTTTCCGCCCTCGGGCACGACGTTCTGAAACTCCGGCAGCACGGCCATCGACAACGCCTCCGCGGCGCCGGCCTTGAGCACGTCGTCCTCGCCCTGGTCACTGCGCGCTGTCATGAGCTTCATGACGAAGAGCACGTCGCGCAGGCGTTTGGGGCTCGTTAGGACAGTGCGCCCAACGCTCCACGCCACCGCCATAAAGTGGCTTTTCAGTCCGCGCGCCATGAAGTCCATGGGGCGATCGGTGTACGTGAGAAACGCCACGACACGGCCGCCCGAGCGGCACACGAGGCAGTCGTAGAGGCCATCGGCGAGCAGCTTGCTGTAATAGACGTCGCGCACGAACGCTGGTCCCATACGTGAGACCATGCTCTCCCCAAGGAACTGCTCGTGAAGCGCGGAAACCGCCTCGACGTCCGAGCGGTTGCGAGGATCCATCCGCTCGATGACGGCGCGCTCAGTCACGCTGAGGCGACCTGCGGTTTGTCCTGGCGCCGGATCTTCTTGAAGCGCTCGTTGACGAGAGTGCCTGTTACGACGCGAACCTTCGTCGGCACCATGTACGGCTGCAGCCGCCCTTTGCAGTGCTCCGCGATCTTGCGCTTGAACTCGAGATCTGGAACCGGCTCGCTCAGCTGCACCACCGCGACGACGACCTGTCCCAGGAGCAGATGCGGCTCGCCGCTGACAGCGACGTCGATCACGTTAGGCAGCTCCGCGATGACCTTCTCCACTTCTGCCGGATAGACTTTCTGACCGCCGACGTTCACGATCTCGCTGTGCCGGCCGAGGATGCGCAGGTATTCGCCGTCTTCGATCACTGCGTCGCCGGTATCGAACCAGCCGTCGGCGTCGAACGGACTCGGGTGATTCAGGTAGCCGAGCATGGAGCACTTGGCTTTGATGCGCAGCGTGCCGTTGACGACCTTCGTTTCGTAGTCCTCGCCGCCGACCTTCACCATCAGCGATTGATCCGAGGCGGACTTGGATCGCAGGATCCCCAGCTCGGAGAGGCCGTACGTCTGCTGGAGCTTCGCGTTAGGCAGGACCGCGTGCACCTGCTGCAGCGTGCGCTCCGGCATGACTTCGGTGCCGTACGTGATCAGCTTGAGCGACGAGAGGTCGAACTGCTCGTACGCCTTGGCCATCAACATCAGGTTCAGGAACGACGGCGACGTAGGCAGCAGCTCCGCCTTGTGGCGCGCCACGGCGCGGCAGACTTTGGCCACGCTACGGTCGCCCGGCGAGACGATGCAGCCGAGGTTGCCTAACGTATAGAACAGCGTGTTGAAACCGCCGATGTGGTCGAAGAGAAGGAAGCTGACCGTGCGATAGCAATGCCGCGGCTTGCGGAATTTCTCCAGGATCGGTGGCAGAGCGTGCAGGATCGCCTTGGGCTTCCCGGTCGAGCCGGAGCTAAAGAGCACCAGGCCAGCCTCGCCGAGCGTACGCAGCTGCTGGAGGAGCTCGTGATTCTTGCGGAAGATGAGGGGATGGATGGTGGCTTCGTCGTTCTGGTCGATCTCGACGGCGAAGTCGGTCTCGGCGATCTCGAGGAATTCCTTGTGCTGATCGTGCGACTCGCGTGAGAGCGGAACGAGAATGCACTGCAGCTGCACGAGCGCAAGCAGGCACGAGATTGAAGCAGGTGAATAGTCGCCGGCCACCGTGACGACACAGCCGGGCGTCACGCCTGCAGCCGTTAGGCGCTCCAGCCACGCTTCATAGCGCTGCAGCATCTCCCCGTACGAGATTTCGCGATCGTTCCAGACTATCGCGGTCCGTTCGCTTCCCTGACGGAAGCGATCGATCTGCCAGTCGACGTGCGATATCGACATCGTTGCGACGCTTCCTAGGCGGCGGACACGGCTTGATCCGCGCTGCCGGTCAGTTCGAGGATGTAGTCGGCCAGAGCGTCAACCGAGCGGAAGGGACTCTTCGATCGCGACAGCGCCTGCTCGCTTACTAACGTGAGATTGAGGCCGTAGTCGCTCGCCAACGTTGTCTCCAGATCGGCGATGAAGCTGACGAGTCGCATCGAGGTGATTGCCGCGTTCTCACCGACGAGAGGCAGCGAAGCGGTCGCCGTCACGGCCCCATGCTCGTTCTGGTCGTCCAGCGTCGCCTGAAGCAGACCGGTCATCATGCTGATCAATCGCTGCCTGTCCATAGTTGTCTTGAGTCCTTAGCCGTTAGCTCTTAGGAGATGTCGTCTTCTGCGCCGACACCGCCGAAGCGCAGCACGTTCTGCAGGTGCACCACGTCACCAGCCGCGGTGCGCCCCTCGAGGAACCCGTCGTCGAACAGACGCCTAACGATTTCGAATGGCGTTCCCTGACCGCCCTTGATCTCCTTCAGCCGATCCGTCAGTTCGTTGAAGCTCAGTGGCTTGTCGGCGAGGCTCGCGAAGAGTTTGCGATGCTCGTCCGTGAGCACGTACGATGTCATCGTCCGGCCGTGCTCGTCGCCGAGGAACGTCTGATGTTCGAGCTTGAACGTTGTGGGATGCACTTTGAAGGAACGCACCAGGCGTACCTCTTTCCCCTTCCAACGGATCGAGGCCATGCTCTGGTACTGCTTCAGTAGCTCGGTCCCCCACTTGAGACGTCGGCCCTGCAGTTCGGTCTCGTCGAATTCGTCGTTCACCTCGGCAGAGCGATGCTGCCAGAGCGTCGCCAGCATCGACGCGCCGTCTTCGAGCTCGCGCGTTCCTTCGGCACCGGCGTCGATGTTCTGACCGGTCATCGTCATGAACCACTCTTTGCCCGCGAGACGCTGATCGCTCGCGCCGGCGATACGACGGCCACGCCAGAAGTCGGACTCGTGTCCGTTGCAGGAGTAGAAGCCAGCGAGGAACTTGTGGTACCGCTGATACGCGGAGCGATACGAGCGATCGTACCACTCGTGCACCTGCGCGCTGTCTTCTGGATGCTCGTAGAGGTAGTCGATCGCGGCGGCGGCCATCATGCCGCTGTACGTCGCGAGGTGCACGCCTTGCGAGAAGAGCGGATCGATGAAGCAGCCTGAGTCGCCGCACATGAAGGCGCGACCCATCGACAGCTGCTTCGAATCGTAAGACCACTCGCGCAGGACCCGCAGCTCGTCGGTCGGCGTCGCCGTTGCCAGGATCTCGGTGGCTAGCGGACACTTCGCTATCTCGCCGCGATAGAACGCCTCCGCTCCCATCTTGCGGATCTTCTCATTCGCGCCCACGTCGGTCACGACGCCGACGCTGTAGACGTCGTCCTTGAGAGGGATGATCCACATCCATCCGTTCTCGTAGCTCACGGAGAAGATGTTTCCCTCGAGATCGCCCTTGTAGCGCTTGCCGCCCTTCCAGTACCACCACACAGCCGTGTTGCGATAGTACTCGTCCCACTGACGCAGATTGTATTTGCGCCCAACGAGTGCACTGGCGCCGGTCGCGTCGATCATGAAGTCGGTTTCCAGCGTGCCCGACTGATCGCCGTTCTTCCACGTGAGCTGAATCGGGCCGTTGCCGTCGCCTAATTCGAACTCACTGACTTCGTGCAGCTCACGTACGTCTGCGCCACGTTCTTGAGCCGCGTTCAGGAGAATCTGGTCGAACTCGGCGCGCGTGACTTGATAGGAATGATCAAACGTCCACGGCGCGGTCTTCGGCGTTGCGAACGTGAATGACCACGGTGGCCGTCCGCCGCCCCAAATGAACGTGGCAGCGCGCTTTTTGGTGAAATTGGCGGCGATGACTCTGTCCGCGATCCCCAGTCTCGTGAGGATGGACATCGTGCCTGGCAGCAGCGATTCGCCAATGCGGTAGCGCGGGAACTTCTGGCGCTCGAACAGCACGACTTCATGACCGAGCTTGCGTAGGCACAGCGCGGCGACGCTTCCTGCGGGTCCACCGCCGGCGATCACCACCGGCTTCCTCTTAACCTGCGTCATTCAACAATCTCCTCCTGGAGATGCACGGAGCGTGGAAGAAACGTGACTGCTCGAACTCAGGATCCAGGCCCGAAATAAAGCGGCCTGCAGACCTCAATGGGAATCCGCGTTACGGCGTCCCAGCGGCCGCCTACACATCCCCGGTCCAAGCACTGTGCTGTACGACCTCGAAGCCGTGTCCCTCGACGGCGATCGCGGCCATAAACCCGCGCGGGGCCGGCACATCCGCCAACTCCCAACGTTCTGCCTCGTTAGGGTCACTCGACACTTTTAGGAGCCGCGGCTGCCGACTGGCGTCAGGCGCCTCAGCAACTTCAAAATCGTCCAGCGGGCGCGAGATGCCGTCACCGCGCGCCTTCATGTAAGCCTCTTTTCGCGTCCAGCATCGCAAGAAGGCGTCGCGCTGCCGATCAGCCGGCAGCCGTTCGATGGCGTCGCGATCACGTGGCGATAGGAATCGCGCCGCGATGCGCCGTACGTCGCCTGGCTCATCGATGTGTTCGATGTCGACGCCCACGCGGCGGCCGTGTGCGACCGCAATGAGCATGACATCACGCGAATGTGACATGTTGAACTGAAGATTCTGAACTGGGCCAGCAAGCTCAGGCTTGCCGCGCTGTCCATAGCGGAAAACGAGTTCGTTAGGCGCGACGCCGGCTATTCTTCCAAGAATCGAGCGCAGCAATGCGTGAGCTACGACGTAGCTGCGGCGCCGGTCGGGGGAGTCAAAACCTGCCGCTACGGCCCTTTCCTCCGGCGACAACATGGCCGTCATGCGTGCCAACGCCGCGTCATCGCCTTCACGCGCCACGGGCCCGGACGACGACGCGCTCCCCTCGAGTCGCCAAAGTAGGGGGAGGCACCAGACATTGACGCGCGTGTCGACAGCTAGTTCAGGCACTAATACTCCTTCGTTTTACGCCAAGAAGCGGCAAAACCGACCCTCGAAATGCTGTTCTCGAGCACCCGTTCGTGAAGCTGTCGGCGCATAGGGCAAGATTCCTTCCCACAGGCGGCGATAGCTGCCGCGTCGCCGAGAAGTCCGACTCGCAAGCGCTGACGAGGAGAACTGCCCTGTTTCGCCCTCTAGAAACGCATTTCTTGGCATCCGACATCGCCATGCCAACGACGATCGGAAGCGCTCGCGGGAATCGCTCAATGGCGCGGCTGTAGCGCTTTTTCCACAGCGTGCTCGCCCGCGCTGCAAGCCTCCAACAGTGCGCAGACCTCCGGCGAACGGAAGCGTAAAGCGTGAGCGGATAGGCGGCGAGTATTTCCGGCTCGCGGCAGCTATGCCGGGCGCTTTCTCGCTGTAACCGTCAGGTTGTCGATCTGGTCGCCGCTCGGGGCGAGGAACACACCGCTGTGGTGCGTTTCGACGATGTTGAACCCTTCGCGCTCGAGCAGCAGCTGGAGCGTCTCGGGAGTGAAGTGGCAGATATGGTCGATGAGGTGGAGCTTGGGCACTTGGCGGGTGCTGGGGACGCGCAGGATGATGTGCCCATCGTCTTTGAGCGTGAAGTGAATCATGCGCAAGACGAGGCCAGGGTCCGTCACGTGTTCGAGGAAATCGAAGAAGACGACGAGATCGAAGTAGTTCACGTGCGGCAGGTACTTCTCGCAGAGCTGGTCGAGCGGAATCGGCAGCACGATAAAGCCCTTCGAGATCGCCGACTTGATGCCGTGCGGTGAGATCTCAACGCCGAGCGTGTCCCATCCTTGCTCTTGCGCGGCGAGCTGCAGATACCCTCGGCCACCGCCGATTTCGAGTAAGCGGCGTTGCTTACCATTCTCGTTCTTCGACGTTATGCCGCGCTTGAGCCAATCCTGCACTTCCTGCTGCGTTCGCTCGCGCCGCATTTGATGGCTCTGCTCATCGGCGTCGGCGATGCCCACCTGATAGATGAGCGAGGGCGAGTGCTCCGCGACGTTGAAGTACTTCTCCGAGTACAAGTCCGAGAGGAAGCCGGGGTCCGGCATTGGCGTGCGCCAGATCAAACCGCAGCGCGGACACTTGACGATGAAGAATTCCGACCAGTTGATGACGAGCGATGCGAGCGACTCGTGGTTAGGCGAGCCGCACAGCAGGCACGGCAGCCACTGAAATTCGTCAGGCTTGAGCGTCGCCCAGGTGACATCGGCTTGAAACAGTCTGGGCGGGACAGGCGGAGTGGCCATAGTTAGGCAGTAGGACGACGTGAAGATGAAGGTCGAAACATAGATAGCGACCCATGTAGCGCAAAGGGCGAGCTCAGCAGACTCGGCGTCGCCTCTCGGCGGGAAGGCACCGGAACCCATCGACAGCCCATAAGCCGCGTCGTTCGTCGCGGGCGCGGTGCTGCGCGGTGACGAAGGCGTCCACAAACTGAACGTTAGGCGCGATCGTGAGGACGACGGCCCATCCGCCGCGCACCATGAGCCAGTTCAGCATGCGACCGTCGCGCCAGGCGTAGGCAAGCAGACGCCTGGAGCGGTCGCGCAAGGCCACATCGCGTTCCAGCTGAATCGTATCCCCTACACGCAGCATCGATGCGAGCGCAGCTGCCGCTGAGCGGCCAAACGGCTTTTGATTCCTCTCCGGCGAGTCGATGCCAATGAGCCTAACGCTGCCAAGATCCCTGCAGGAGATCGTGTCACCGTCGACAATGCGTTGCACGATGCATGGTTGTGCGGAACGAATGGGTGCTCGCGGCCCAGAATCGGCGAACTGACCGGCAGGCACCTGCGCGCGCGCGATCGTGGACGTTGCCAGAAGCAGCGCCGCGGCAGCGCGTAACGCTGGCGTCACGGATTCGATTGGCTCAGCTGTCGCTCGATGCGACGATCGGGCACCAGCCAAATCACAGCGACGACCCCGTACAGCAGGCACGCGGCCAATGGCTGGAACAGCGCCAGCAGTACCGCCAATACGTACAGGGCGAGAGAGATCTTTCCTTTGCGATCGTCGCCCACAGCGAGCGCCAGGTCGGAGTGCTTGCCGTGGTGCGCGATTATCACGCGCACGAGGATCGTGTAGGCAACGGCATCGAAGAGCAACACGATGCCATACAGAGCGACAGGCGCCGCGGCGAAGTGCGTGTCACCCATCCACCGCGTTGTGAATGGAACCAGCGAAAGCCAGAACAGCAGATGTGTATTGGCCCACAGGATACCGCCACTCACGTGTCGCACCGTGTGCAAGAGATGATGGTGGTTGTTCCAGTAGATCCCGACGTAAACGAAGCTGAGCACGTAGCTCGTAAACACTGGGATGATCGGCCGCAACGCTTCCCAGTCAGCCGTGTGCGGCGCATCCATCTCGAGCACCATGATGGTGATGATGATCGCGATGACTCCGTCGCTGAAGGCTTCGAGACGCCCCTTGGTCACGCAACAACCTCCATCGTTCCCTCGGTTTGTGATTCGTTAGGCTACGAGGTCCGCGACGTGGCAAACCCACACAGCACATTACTCGCGCGCTCAGGCGCGCAACAGCGCGGCCACCCGTGTGGTGAGCTCTTTGTTCTGGAAAGGCTTCTGCAGAAAGCCCGAGATGTGCTCGCCGGCGAAGCGTTGCTTGACTTCGTCGTCGCTGTAGCCGCTCATGAGCAACACGCGCACGTCGGGTGACAAGCGCCGCAACAGCCGCATCACATCCACTCCGTCGAGCCGAGGCATTGTCAGGTCGAGCACGACCGCCGAGACTCGCTCCACTTCGCGCGCGAAGATGATCAGCGCCTCCTGTCCATCCGCCGCAGTGAGAACCTTGTATCCGGCGCGCTCCAGTACTCTCGAGAGAACGTTGCGAACGGATTCCTCGTCGTCCACGACCAGAATCACGCCGTGCCCGACGCTCTCACTCCGCGTCGGCGTGCGTCGCGGCGCCCGACGCGTGACAGGCGCCGCCCGCGTTGTGGGAAGCAACACGAGGAATGTGCTGCCGGAGCCCGCTTCGCTCGTTACTTGAATGCACCCGCGATGACTACGCACAATGCCTAACACGGCGGCCATTCCGAGGCCACGTCCAGTGAATTTCGTGGAAAAGAATGGATCGAACACACGACGAAGTGTGTCGCCATCCATACCAACTCCGGTGTCGTCGATCGACACGAACGAGTAGTCGCCTTCGGGGAGGTCGTCAGTCAGATATGGCGATACCAAATCGGCGCGCGTCGATCGTCGCACGCCGGTGCGGATCGTGATGTCCCCTGGATTTCCCTCGAGTGCTTCCGATGCGTTCGTCAGCATGTTCATCACGACTTGGCGAATCTGCGACGCATCCGCTGTGATCGGCGCGGGCAAGAGCTCCAGGTGGATGTTAGCCTTGTTCGATATCACTGGACGAAGCAGATGCGACAGCTCCTCGATGACGTGCGCGAGATCCAGTGACTCTACGTGCACATGACCGCGTCCCGCGTAGGCGAGCAGTTGCTGCGTCATCTCCGCGGCGCGCTGCGCGGCGTTCACGATCTCATCGAGCATGGGGAGGGCGCGCGAATCCGGCGGCAGCTCCTGACGCGCGAGGCCCGCATGGCCGAGCATCGCCGCGAGCAAGTTGTTGAAGTCATGAGCGACGCCACCGGCGAGCACACCGAGTTGCTCCATTTTCTGTGCTTGCTGGACTCGGCTCTCCATGAGCCGGCGATCTTGCTCTGCCTGACGCCGTTCCGAGAGGTCGCGCAGAAACGCGCGAAACGTGTACGCTCCGTTCTCACTCAGCGCGGCAACCGCTAGCTCCACGGGAAACTCGTGACCATCGCGATGCATCGCGGTGATCTCGATGCGTCGATTGAGAATCGATGTCTTTCCGGTGCTGAGAAAGCGCTGCAAGCCCAGGCGATGCGCGTCGCGCAATGTCGGGGGGACGATCGTCTCATGCAGTTGACGACCGACAGCTTCGTCGTGCTCCCAACCGAAAAGCGTGGTCGCCTGCGCGTTCCAGTCGGTGATCGTGCCGCTCTCGTTCATGTCGACGATCGCATCGAGCGCGATGTCGAGCAGCAGACGACTATGGCGCATGCGCTCGCGCAGCGCATGCTCGGCGTCGTCGTCGCGCTGGCTCACATCCTGTGGCTCAGTCACTGCGTGGTTGGCGCCCCTGCGTTCCCGCTGCCTTACGGGGAACTCCCGCAATTTCGACAATATGGTTCTCGTCGCGGTGCACGCCAGGCTATTCTACCAGCCGGGAGGCGCTCTCATGATCCATCGGCTACCGATTGTTACCTAGTGTCCCACGCTGACGAGAGGACAGGCATGGCCGGCGGCAGCGCGTGAACGCACGCTTCACGCTGCTGGACGCCATCGTGCTGCTGGCGTACCTCGCCGGCACGACGGCGTTAGGCATCTGGGTCGGTCGTCGCCAGAAGAACGCGAAGGATTACTTTGTTGCCGACCGTGCCATTCCCTGGTGGGCCGTGCTCTTCTCCATCGTCGCGACCGAGACGAGCGCTCTAACGTTCATCTCGATCCCCGGGCTTGCCTACATCGGCAACCTCGGGTTCCTGCAAGTGGCCGCGGGCTACATCCTGGGACGCATCGTTGTCGCTTCGGTGTTGTTGCCGCGCTACTACCAGGGCGAGCTCGTCACCGCGTATGCTGTGCTCGAGCAGCGCTTCGGCCTTGCGACTCGACGCCTCACGTCGATCGTGTTCATGGTCACTCGCGCGATGGCGGACGCCGTCCGCGTCTTCGCCACGGCGATTCCCGTCGCGCTGATCCTCGGGGATCGCGTTCCTCGTCAGGCAGTGATGCCCGCGGCAATCATCATTCTTGGAATACTCACGGTCATCTATACGTATCGCGGTGGAATGAAGGCCGTCGTGTGGACGGAGATACTCCAGGCGTCCGTCTACATACTTGGCGGAATCTCCGCGATCGTACTGATCGGCAGAGCTGTCGACGGCGGCTGGGGCGCGATCATCGATGCCGCGAGCGCACAGGGGAAGCTCAAGCTGCTCGACTTCTACACAGGACTCGATCGGCCGCACACGATCTTCGCTGGTCTCATCGGCGGCGCATTTCTCGCGATGGCTTCGCATGGTGCTGATCAGCTCATCGTGCAGCGACTCTTGTCCGCGCGCAGTTTGCGCGACGCCCAGCGCGCGATCATCGGCAGCGGGATCGTCGTCTTCGCGCAGTTCACACTCTTCCTCTTCATCGGGATCGGCTTGTTCGTGCTCTACGGCGGCCGAACGTTTTCGGCGCCTGACGCAATATTTCCGACGTTCATCATCGAACGCATGCCGCCGGGGCTTGTCGGCCTGCTGATCGCGGCGATCGTGGCGGCGACGATGAGCACACACTCGGGAGCGATCAACTCGCTGGCCGCCGCGACGACTCACGACATTTACCTGCCGCTGAGCAAGCGGTCGCCTAACGATCCGCGCACGTTGCGAATGGGGAAGTTTTTCGCGCTGATCTGGGGTGTCTGCCTAACTGGGGGCGCACTTCTGTTCAAAGAGCAGGGGACGCCTGTGGTGGTTGTTGCGCTCGGCATTGCGTCGTTCACGTATGGTGGGCTCCTCGGCACGTTCTTTCTCGGCAACTTCTGGCAGCGAGCCATCCAGCGTGACGCGATCACCGGGCTGATCGTGGGTATCGCGGCGATGAGCTTCGTCGTGTTTGCACGTCAGCTGTCGGCCGCGTACCCGCCAATAGCGGAGACGCTTGGACCATTGTCTCGCATCGCGTGGCCGTGGTACGTGCTGATCGGCACGACGCTCACCTTTCTCACAGGTATGATTTCATCTTTCACACACCCAGCTCCAAGCGCGCCAGCTAGAGTCGCACCTGCTGCCGAACGGAAGGTGGCGTAATGGAGCTCGTGCAAACGCTGATCGATTACGTCCTCCATCTCGACGCGCATCTCGCTGCACTTGTCGATAGCGCCGGCGCGTGGACGTACATCATCCTCGGCCTCATCATCTTCTGCGAAACGGGCCTCGTCATCACGCCATTTCTGCCGGGCGACTCGCTGCTCTTTGCGACGGGCGCCATCGCCGCGGCGTCGACGCTCAAGATCGGCATCCTCTTTCCCCTCCTTACAGGCTGCGCGATTCTGGGAAACACTGTGAACTACAAGGCGGGGATGATCCTCGGTGAACGCGCGGCAGCGGGAAGGATGCCGCTCGTAAGAAAGGCCCACATCGAGCGCACGCACGAGTTTTTTGTGCGGCATGGTGGAAAGACGATCTTCCTCGCGCGGTTCGTGCCGATTGTCCGCACGTTCGCGCCGTTCGTCGCCGGCGCCGGCGCGATGCCCTATAGACAGTTCGTGATCTGGGATATCGTGGGCGGTACTACGTGGGTCGGCTCGATGCTCTTCGCCGGCTACTTCTTCGGCAACCTTCCGTTCGTGCGCGACAATTTCTCGGTCGTTATCGTTGCGATCATCGTCGTTTCGCTGATTCCAGGCGTCGTCGCGGTTCTACAGGAGCGAGCGCGAGTGCGCCGGAATCGAGCGGAGTCAGCCGCCTAACGTGGAAGAGTAAGCCAGCATGACACACACAGAGCCTCGTCAGAGCGTATTTCGAGCAGCGTTCGAGAACGTCGTGCCCGTGGTGGACGATGGGCCGATGGCACCGCTGCATCTCGCCGACAACACGAACATGTTCGGCACCGCGCCTGCGGTGCTTGAGGCAGTTCGGCAAAGTAGTGCCGACGATGCAACACAGTACCCGCCCACGTCAGGTCCGCTCCTGCGTGAGGCCCTGGCAGCGTACTTGGGCGTGCGGCCTAACGAAGTCGTGCTCGGCACGGGTGGGGATGGTGTGATCGATTGCGCGTTCCGCGCATTTTGTGAGCCGGGGGACGCTATCGCGTTCCCGGATCCCACGTTCGTCATGGCCCGTTACTTCGCGGCCACCAACAGTCTCCGGCCGCTTCCGGTCCCCGTTCGTGCCGATGCCACGACGGACATAGAGGCGCTTACGAGCACCGACGCCGCGGCTGTCTACGTGTGTGCGCCGAACAATCCGACAGGACTGCAACCGACCGAAGCCGAGCTGCGGCATGTATTGGAGCGAGCGCACGGCTTCGTCATGCTCGATGAGGCCTACGCCGAATTCGCGGGTGCGACCCTAACGCCGGAGATCGCACAACACGGCCGCGCGATCATTTTGCGCACGTTCTCAAAAGCGTTAGGCCTCGCCGGCATGCGCATTGGATTCGCTGTCGGTGAAGCCTCTCTCATGCAGGAGATCGAGAAAGCGCGCGGTCCGTTTGCCGTGTCGAACGTGGCGTTGCGCGCCGCAACGGCCGTGCTCACCAAGGGACTGTCGTGGGTACAGCAGTGCGTGTCGGCGTCGATCGCCGCCCGCGCGGAATTGACCGCTTTGCTTCGCGAGCGTGGCTTCAGTCCGCTGCCATCGGCCGGGAATTTTCTGCTCGTTCCGGTCCGCGACGCCAAGGAAACTCTACGAGGACTCGCGGCCCGCGGGATTTCCGTGCGTCCGTTCACGGGCCTTACCGTGATCGGAGACGCCATTCGCATAACTGTTGGTCCGTCGGACGCAATGCGGCGCGTCGCCGCTGCGCTGGCGGAGATCGCCTAACGTCGTTCAGACGTTCCAAAGATCGACAACTGCAAGAGCCATGCGGATCACACGGATAAACGGATAGACCCGGATTCCTCCAGCAAACGTTTGAAGGGAAACACATGCGGTCGTTCAAGTTTCTCAAAGTCACTCGATGCTTGCGTGATGACGACTGCTGCTAGCGACGCACGATCCGTTGATCCGGGTCATCCGTATGGGTTTTGTAGTTGAACTATTTGCAGGCAAATTGATCGACGACTCGCATAGCGGGCGATCAATCGCCAGGCTCGCTAGGACGAAAGCTCAGGTCCCACGCGAGCCACACTGTCCGTGAAAACGGATAGAACACAACAGGCGTCAGCGCAGCGAGCGTAACACCGATCCACACCGCGTAAGGCATCTCAGGCCAGGTGTTGACGATGTAGATCAGCGTGCCGATCAGCGCGATCGTCTCGCTTACGATCAGGTTGATCGCGTATCCGCCGAGCCAGTAGTCCTCAGACTCGCCGCGATCCAATGCAAGACCGCAGTTCGGGCATCGCTGATTCATTTTGAACCAGGAGCGAAGGATGCCGCGCGCGCCGCAGCGCGGGCACCTCAAGCCCAACGCACGTGCGAACATTGTCGCAACGGGTGGTCGCGTCCTGCGTTCCGCGGTCATATTAGCGCTCCGTCTCTCAAAGCTACCCATTCCGTCCAGGTGTGTCATGCGATCGAAGTCGATCGGATTCCGCCGAGTAGCGTTAGGCTTGATCGTCTTGGCAAGCTGTCGTGAGCGCTCGACGACGCAGGCAGTGCGCGGCTATCCAGCGGATCTGCTCGACTCGCTGCGCGCGCGCGAGGCAGTGCTGCGAGACACTCCGGACACGTCCCGCGTGAACGAGTTCTCTCGCATCATGTCGGAGGAACCGAACCATGCCGGCTCACCCGGCGCGCGCGCCGTCGCCGAGTGGGCGCTCGGAAAGTTCCGCGAGTGGGGCTTCGAAGCAGAGATCGAGGAGTTCGAGGCGCTGCTGCCGACTCCGACGATGAGACGCGTCGAGCTAATCGGCCCCACACACTTTGTGGCGAAGATGCAGGAACCCGTGCTCGCCGAGGACAAAGACTCCGGCGATCAAGGACAGCTGCCCACGTACAACGCGTACGGCGCCGATGGCGATGTCGAAGGCGAGTTAGTCTTCGCGAACTACGGCAACGCCGAGGACTACGCCTATCTCGACAGCATCGGCGTCGACTTGCGCGGCAAGATCGTGATCGTGAAGTACGGCCGCGGCGTCCGCAGCGCCAAGATCAAGCAAGCGGTGCAACGTGGCGCGATCGGCTGTCTGATCTACTCCGATCCTGAGGAAGATGGCTTCACGCGGGGCGACGTGTATCCCAAAGGCCCGTGGCGTCCCGAGGATGCTGTGCAACGCGGTACGGCGGCGGACTACGCGGCGATGTATGCCGGCGATCCGCTCTCGCCAGGCTGGAGCTCCAAAAAGGGATCGCGGCGCCTAACGCGCGCCGAGGCGAAGAGCCTTCCGGCCATTCCGGTCGCGCCGTTGTCGTACGGCGATGCACGCCCGTTGCTCGAGGCGCTCGGCGGAGTGGCATCCCCTAACGAGAACTGGAAGGGTGGACTGCCGATTGCATATCACATCGGCCCGGGCCCGGCGCGCGTACGCATGCAGATGAAGTCGGACTGGACGATCGGGCCGCTGTACAACGTAGTCGGACGAATCCGCGGCGTCTCGGCGCCTGACGAGTGGGTGATCTTCGGCAACCATCACGACGGTTGGGTGAACGGCGCCGCCGATCCAATCTCCGGCGCATCGGCGCTCATGGAAGCCGCTCGAACTCTGTCGCAGCTCGTCAAGAGCGGCTGGCAGCCGCAGCGGACGATCATCTTCACACTGTGGGACGGTGAAGAGTGGGGACTACTTGGCTCGACCGAATGGGCTGAAGAACACGCCGAGGAGTTGCGCGACAAGGCCGTCGTCTATTTCAACACCGATGGCTACTCGAAGGGCGTGTTCGACGCCGATGGGTCGCACACGCTCTCGACCTTCGTGCGCGAAGTAGCGCGCGACATGGTGGACCCTGCGGGCGGGAATCTCATCGAGGCCGGCCAGCGCGAGCGCCTAACTAGAGCGAAGACGACTGCCGACTCGGCGGCTGCGAGAGCGCGTGGCTTCGAGCTCGGGGCGGCGGGATCTGGCACCGACTTCGAGGCGTTCCTCGAACATCTGGGTATCGCGTCAGTGAGCCACGGGTTCTCCGGCGGACCGACGGCGGGCACGTACCACTCGATCTACGATAGCTACGACAACTTCAAACGCTTCATCGATCCGGGCTTCGTCTACGGTAAGGCGCAGGCGACCACTGTCGCGACGCTCGCGCTGCGCATGGCAGACGCGCCGCTTCTCCCATTCTCGTTCTCTGACGCCGCGACCGCCTATCGCGGCTACGCCCAGGAAGTGGTCGCGCTCGCGCAAGCGAGTCTCGGAAGCGAAAAGCTCGATGTGAGCCCCGTTATGCAGGCGATCGATCGTCTGGCACAAGCCGGTGCCGACGTCGATCGAGCGTACGCCAGCGTTATGCAGCGCGGCTCGGCATTCATTCGCGGGAAGTCGGATGCCGTGCGCGCCATCAATCGCGACCTCTATCAATCGGAACGCGACCTGCTGGATCCGGATGGCCTCCCGGGACGCGAGTGGTTCAAGAGCACGATGTACGCGACGGGGGTCTATACCGGCTTCGCGCCGGATCCCATGCCAGGCGTTAGGCAGATGCTCCAGGCGAAGCGCCTCGATTCGGCGCAGGACCAGGTGCGACGCGTCGCCGCGGCGGTGGATCGCATGGCGCAACGCGCGACACGCGTGGCGACGGCCCTCGAGCAACTCTCGCGCTGACGCAGCGATTCGGGCGCTGGAGGCATCGTAACGCCGAGTAGCAGCGGCTTCGACTTTACCATGGGAAGACATGCTCATCCGTCGCAGTGCTTGCTTTGCCAGCCTGCTTGCCACGCTGACCGCAGCGGCCGGCGCACAGAACCCGATTCGTCATCCAGCGGACGCTGTCGACGCGCGCTTTGCGCGCTCACAGCCAATCGTGCATTACGCCATTCGCGTCGACAGCAGCAACCTGACAGCGTTTGCTGTGGAAATGAACATCCGCAACGCGCCGGACACCTTCAGGCTCGCGATGTCGGCGCATCCGGAATACGACGACAAGTATTGGCGGTACCTCGAAGATCTGCGCATCGAAGGCCGCCGCGGCGCGGCGACGATCGCGCGCATCGATAGCTCTTTGTGGAGCGTGCGGGCTCCGGGCGGCGAAGCGACGCTGCGGTATCGCATTCACCTTCCTGCGCCTGACGCTACCCCGCGTGCGGCATGGAAGCCGTTTCTCTCGCCGACGGGGGGGCTCATCGGCGGGCCACATTCATTCATGTACATCGTAGGTGCGACGCTCGTACCTGCGCACGTCACGCTTACACTGCCAAACAGCTGGGAAATCGCGACGGGTCTCACGCCCACATCGGACCCGCGCACGTACTTCGCATCGACGTTCGACAATCTCGTCGAAGGACCAATCTTCATGGGGCGCTTCCACTCCTGGCGCTTCGCTGTGGACGGCGTTCCGCATCGCGTCGTCTACTGGCCCGCACCTAACGCCACAGCATTCGACACAACGGCCTTCGTGGACGCCGTGCGCCGCGTGACAGAGCAAGCCGTGGCAGTCTTCGGACGGCCGCCGTGGCGCGAGTACACGTTCATCTTCCAGGACAACGCGTGGGGCGGATTGGAGCACGCGAACTCAGTGACGTTAGGCGTGTCCAGCGCGGAGCTCTCGCGCAATCCGCTCTCCCAGCTCCCCGAGGCCGCACACGAGTTCTTTCACGCCTGGAACCTCGTGCGCATTCGGCCGATCGAATACCGTACGGTGGATTATCGCGTGCAGCCGCCGACCTCGAGCCTCTGGTTCAGCGAAGGCCTCACGATCTTCTACGCCGACCTCATCAGGCGACGTGCCGGTCTGCGTCCATCGGACTCCACGCGGACAGAACACCTTACGAACATCATCGCGCGCTATCTCAGCATGCCTGGCCTGGCGCGATACTCCGCCGAACGAGTGAGCCAGGTCGCGTACAATGCCCAGGCTGGAGCGTTAGGCGACTACGGCGTCAGCACACACTTGCAAGGCGAAGTGATCGGCGCGATGCTCGATTTCATCGTCCGCGACGCGACGGACGGCCGCCGCACGATTGACGACGTCATGCGACTCATGCTCGAACGCTTTGGTGGGACGCAAGGCTTCGTAGGCCGCGACGTCGAGCGCGTCGTCGAAGACGTGTGTACGTGCGATGTCACGCCGTTCTTCGACGCGCATGTCCGTTCCGGCTCTGCGATCCCGTTTGACCGCTACCTGGCTTTCATCGGCTTGCGCCCACGTGTGGAATGGATTCCAGCCGTGAGTCAAAGCACCAACCAGCCGATTGTCGATCTACGCCTCTACGCCGCTGACGTACCGCCTGGCCAGCTGGCCAGACTGGTGCTCACCCATCCGGAGAGTCCATGGGCGCGGGCTGGCCTCCACACGGGTGACCGCATCGTCTCCGTCAACGGTGCTCCTGCGCGCACGTGGCTCGAATTCCGCG
>CBQVAZ010000007.1:0-22526 GCA_967720205.1 uncultured Gemmatimonadaceae bacterium
AAACGAACACGAATCGGACTCGCGCTGCTCGGCGTGACTATCGCGATCGGTGGGGGCTACCTCTGGTATCTCCTGAGAAACCCGCTGTCGCTGGACCCGTCGCCGCCCGCGATTATCGCGGACCTACCGGACACGATGCCCCCGGCAGCGCCGTCTATAATAGATGCGCCCGTGGCCTACGATCTGTCCGCCGCTGTCGACTCCCTGGAGCAGGCTGTGCCGCGGACGTTCGGCGACATCGAGCGGCGGATGCAGGCCGGCAACAACACGCGCGCGCATTTTGCATTTGTGGTCGCGCGCGAACCGTTTCGCGTACGGGTGAACGGCACGACGATCTCGATCTCCACTGACGTCGAGTTCGAAGGTCGCGTCTGGTACCGGCCGATCATCGGTCCGGAGCTGAGCGCCGCATGCGGAACGGCGGGGGTGCCACGGCCCCGCGTGCGCGCGACACTCGTCTCGAGCGCGCGCCTAACGCCGGACTGGCAGCTGCGCACGCGAACGCACGTCGAGAAGCTCGAACCAGTGAGCAACGAGGCGCGCGACCGCTGCCGCATAACGATCTTCCGCATCGACGTGACAAATCGCGTCATCGAGGCGACGCGGCGGTTGCTGGAACAGCATATCGAGAAGTTCGACCGCAACGTGGCGCGCTGGAACGCGCGGGGGCGATTCGAGCAGTTGTGGCGCACGCTGCAGCGCCCGATTCGCTTCACAGACAGCGTGTACATGCTCATCAATCCGTACGCGGCGCAGCTGGGATCGATCGGCGCTGTGCGCGACACGCTCGTCGGCCACGTGCGACTCATTGCCTCGCCGCGCGTCGTGACCGGAGGCCGACCGCGCGACACCGAGCACATGACTGACATCCCCGCTCTCGGGAAGGCCGATAGTGTCGGTACCGGGACGCACGTGCAGATGGACGCGCGTTTCACGTACCCCGTGGCCACCACGCTGCTGCAGCGCGCGCTCGTGGGGCGCTCGATCAGGCAGGGGGCCCGTCGCATACGCGTGGCGGACGTGCAGTTGAGCGGCATTGGCGGTGGCCGCGTCGCGTTAGGCGTCACGCTCGCTGGCGCCGTCAAAGGCCGTCTGTATTTCACTGGAACGCCGTCCATCGATCGGGCCAACCGGCAGGTGCACGTCCCCGACCTGGAGTACGATGTCGGCAGCGTGAAGCTCCTCGTCAGGGGCTTCGAGTGGATGAAGGGTGTGGACATCCGTGACTTCTTGCGCGAGCGAGCGCGTCTCCCGGACTCCGCGGCGCTCGGCAAGCTCGTCGGTCTCGCCGAGCGCGGCACTAACCGCACGCTCGCGCCGGGCGTCGACCTCAGTCTTCGTATCGAGCGCGCGGAAGGGACTGGCGTGCTCGCGACAACCCAGGACATTCGGGTGCGTGCCATTGCTGACGCCGAGATGAAGCTGACGATCAGTCGCGGACCGGCGGTGCCACGGCCGCGGCTCCCCGCCGCGAAGCCGGCTGCGCGCAAGGATTCGGCGGCCAAGCCGCCCGCGCGCAAGGACTCGACGCGCAAGGATACCACGCGTTAGGCGCCACGCAGTTTACTTCGAGTCGCGACTCGTCACTTCCCAGTGGAAGCGATGTAGGACCCAATGAACCACTGGCGTTAGCAGGAGTGCCGTGACGGCGAGAAAGACGAGGCCGGCGTAGAGCGCGTAGATGCCCGCGAAGATCTTCGATCCGTCATTCGGCAGGTCGCCAACTGGCCCCATTCCACCGAGGAGCATGCTTGCGTTGAGAAAGGAGTCGACCCACGAGAAGTGCGCAGACCAGTGATAGCCTGACATGCCCAGCACGAGTGACAGCAGGATGAGCTCACTCGCGTAGACGAGTTGCCGGCCCATGCGTCGGACCAACGCACGAGCTGAAATCGGTGGTTGCGCGCGATGCTCGAAGATTTTGTGTCCCCGAGAGAGAGTGCCTAACGCTACGGCGCGCGTTGCTCCTGATACAGCGCCGGGAATTGCTGTTTTAGCCGCACGAGCTTGGGAGCGTCGTTGTACACGATGTAAGGATCGTTCGGGTGCCGCGATGCGTAGTCCTGATGAAACGGCTCGGCGATCTGGAAATCCGCCAGGCGCCGAACTTCGGTGACGATCGGTCGCGAGAAGCGACCTTGGCGCGACAGCTCTTCGCGATACGCTTCGCTGCCCTTTTGCTCGTCGTCAGACGCGTGAAAGACGACGGCTCTGTACTCAGGCCCGGCGTCCGGTCCCTGGCGGTCGCGCGAGGTCGGATCGTGCGCGATGCTGAAGAACACGTCCAGCAGCTGGCGATGCGTGATCGCCTTGGGATCGTATGCAATGCGCACGGCTTCGATCGGTACCGGCGAGTGATCTTCGTTAGGCGAACCGTAGCTGGCGTAACCCGAGGTCACGGAGCGAACGCCGCGGAGGTGCTCGAAGACAGCCTCGACACCCCAGAAGCAGCCGCCGGCGAGAACGAGGCTTGCGGGCGCGGGCGGCTGTGGGGGCAGCGCGTAACCGGTGGTCCCTAACGTCAGCGCGGCGATTATCAACGTAGTGCGCATCGATTACACCAAACGGTCTGCAGTGAGGAGTCTAGACGAGCGCTAGTTATGCGGCCGCCGTCCTGAATGCGTTTCCATGCAGCAGCGGAACATGCGCGCTCACATCGTATGCGGCAGCGATCTCGATGTCCACAGCATGGCCACGGCCGAGCATCTCACGCCCGGAGCCGGATTCGGCAAGACAGCGCGCGAGATCGTTGCGCCAACGCTCGAACGCGGCGATCGCTGTCTCGGCCTCAGGCGACTTGGAGCCTTGAAGCTGCGACAGAATAGCGCCGGCTGCAACCAAATCCTCGAGCGCCGGACGTAAGGTGCCGTCGCGCCAACGTTCGCCAGCTGGACAGACATTCACCGTTGCGCCGAGGCGCCCAGCAGCGGCTGCGATCGCGCCGGCGTTGCGCAGGCATCCAGCCAAGACTGCGCTTGTGGTCTGCGCCGCTCGCAACGCTACCACGGCCCCGTTAGGCGATGGCAGCACGCAGCGGAGATCGCTCGGCGCCTCGAGATAGGATGCCGGCGACAACGAGTAGCGTCCTAGTCCGCGCTTGAGCGCGAGCTCCGCCGACTGCTGCGATGCAAATCCCGCTGCTGTCGCGTCGTTCCACGCGTGCGGGAGTATCGCCGCACCGCGGCCTGTCGCCACGTCAACGCACGTCGTAAATGAAAGAACATCGACGACAATGATGACGTCAGCGGGCGCAAGCGCGTCGATGCCCGCCGTTCCCCATTCACAGCGGCACGCCGCATTGGCTTGATCGAATGGCGTTGTTGAGGGCAAGGACACGTCAGGATCCGGGTGCGAGAGAAAGCGAGCTTGTTTTCAAGATCGCGCGATGCCGTAGGTTCCGCTCAGGATGCTCCAACTGAATGAAACGGCCTGTACTTGAAGCAGGCTTGCTGGTCACTGGGCCTGAGGGCATCGTACGTCGTGCGTCGCCAACTGCCGCTCCTCGCGCTCGCCGCCCCGCTCGTCACCGGTTGCTATGCCTACACGGCCGCACAGCCGGGCGCCGTGGTGCCTGGCGTGACAGTCCGCGCGCGTATAACACCGGCGGCTGGCGAGAGCGTCGCCCCTGTACTGGGTACAAAACCGCAGGTGCTGACTGGAAAGCTGATATCCAATGCTCGCGACACACTCATCCTGGAAGTCCCGACCGCTGTGCAGGCCGAAATAGGCAGCGCAGTGCAGACGCTGCATCAGCGCGTGTCGATTCCACGGAGCGAGGTCGTTTTCCTGGAGGTCCGCGAGCTCGATCGCAAGCGCACATATGGGGTGGTTGGGGGAGCGGCTATCGTCGTCGGCGTACTGCTGTACAAGGCGCTCAAGGGTGAGCCTGCGAGCGAGCGGCTCCCCGGAGGCGGGGGCACCGATGCGCTCGTTCCAGCGTTCCGCGTGATTCGATAACACAACAGCGCCGGCGCATGTACGAGCCCGCGCCGGCGCTGCTGCCTAACGAAGTGCTATCTCAAGTTCGGATTCGTTTCGCGCTCCGATTTCGAGATTGGGAAGCAGAGATCCTGCTGCGTCAGGTGCGACGCTGCTCCGACCGATTCCAGTGGATCGAGAGCACCTGGAGTGTTCGCGGCCTTCCAGCGTCGGAAGTCGCCGAGGCGGCGCGCCTCTAGCCACAGCTCGATACCGCGCTCGCGCTTGAGCAGGCGCCAGGCGTCTGTAATGTCAGTCGCGGTGATTGTTGCAACGCCGGCGTTTGTGCGCACCAGGTTGATCGACGTCATGGCACCGGCCATGTCGTTGTTGCGCAACATCGACTCGGCTTCGATCAGCCGCATCTCGCGACCACTCGTGAGCCTAACGGGTGAATCTGATTTCGAGTGTTTGGCTTGGGGCCAGAACGGAACGCGCTGGCAGCAGTCGATAGCCGCGTCACCCTGAAGCGCAGTGATCGTGATCGGTACACGCGGATCTTTCGTCGCCTTGCTGTACACGTCGTGCCATGTGTTCCAGTTCGTGTGCGCGCGATACGGCGTGTTGAGCACGGCGTAGGCGATACGGTTGCGCTGCGCGTCTTCTCCAAGGTTGAAGTACGGCATGTTGAAGACGAAGTCGATCGCTAGCTGGCCTGCGTCACTGACAGCCTCGGTCCATTTGTTCAGGAAGACGCGCACGGCGGCACGTCCACCGTAAGCGGCTCTCGCCTGCGTCTGAATCGTTGCCGCGGTCCCACCGGTCACGGCGATCGCTTTCGTGAAAAGGCTCTCGGCACGTGTGAAGTACACCGCGTTCGCCTGTATCCCGCTGCCGTCGATAATGCAATCGCACATGTTCTCGCCGAGGAGCCGATTGGCGAAACCTGCCCAGACAAACGCGAGTTGCAGCTGGTTTTGATACGCCGTTCTCTCTGCCGCAGGCGCTGTTGGCGGCGGGGGCCCTGCAGCCTCCAATCGTCGCAACGTCTCTTCCGCCAGCCATCGGGCGCGCTGCGACTGTTCCCAATGCGTATCGATATCGCCGAGGTCGGTCGTCAGATCGCCGTACTGCCATTTGGTGGTGATGCCGAAGCTGCCGGTTGAGCCGGCGGGGTGGATCTCGCGTGACACTGCCGCGCCGGTGTAGCCGACCCAGTTGATACCTGCAGACAGCGCACGGCCCGCGCCGTTTACCATCGCAAGCGCCGCGCTGCGATCATTGAGAAACGTGTCCTGCACCGGGCCGGGATTGGTGACCTTCGTGTCGCACGACACGACCCCGGCGAGCAGCAGCACGACGTTGAGCCTGCCGATGTTTCGCATGATTGATCTCTCGTTAGGGGTTCGCTGATGGGTTCGCATTGGCAGCTCAGAATCCGACGCGCAGGATAAGGCTGTAAACCGCCGGCGGTGGCACGTGCTCGAGAATCGAGCGTACGCGCGAATCGAACCCACCATTGTTCCCCGTTTCGGGGTCAAAGGTCTTGAAGTCGTCGTGCACCCACTTCCACACGTTGTGGCCGCTCAGCGTTAGGCTCGCCGTCCGCGCGCCGCGCAGAAAGCGCTGCGGAATGGGCATATTCAGCGAGACCTCGCGCACCTTGAAGAAATCCGCGGGATAGACCCAGTAATCCGACCGCGTCGTCGCAACCGTGCAGCGCGCCCGGTCGATCGCCTTCGCGTCGTTGATTCTTCCCGTTTCCTGCAGCGTGTAGAATTCGTAGCAGCCCGGCCAGCGCACCGAGCGCGATGTCGCGGCATTCGCTGCGCCATCGACGATGAAGTGGCCGCCTTGGTACTCGCCACGAGCCACGAACGTCATGCTGTACGGCAGACGCACGTTGGTGTGCACGCCGTAAGTGTGCGGCGGAAGGTTCGGTCCAAACACGCAGTCGGCGACACTCGAGCTGACGACCGGGGCCGCCTTTTGATCCGCGTTGGTGACGCAGAAGTCCGTGCGGATCACGGGGATCGGCTGGCCTTCCATGATCCAGCCAAAGTCGCCGAGTGAGAAGGCGGCCGCGCCGCCTAACGAAACGATTTCGCTGCTGTAGTTGTGTACCGAGCCACCCACGTCCCAGCCAAAGTTGCGACGCTCCAGCAGCGTGAGCGTGGCGCTGGCTTCGAGTCCGCTGCTCTTCATCTTGCCGACGTTTTCGAGCTGCGAGTTCAGGAATCCGTCGGATGGGACCTGGCGCACGTTGAACAGCGCCTCGCTGATGTCCCGCTTGTACCAGGTCACGTCGCTCGTTAGGCGATCGTTGAACCAGGCGGCGTCGAAGCCCACTTCCAGCTCCGTCGTCCGTTCCGGACCGAGGTCTGAGTTGCCCACATTGCGGGGGAAGAAGGCCGGCTGGCCGCCCCAACCCACGGGATCCCACGTACGCACGGCGTCGAAGGCACCTGGCGCGCGTCCCGACTGCCCATATGCCACGCGGAACTTCATCGCCGAGCTCCACGTCGGCCAGTAACTCTCCTCCGAAGCGACCCACGATAAGCTCGCCCGTGGATAGTACTGCAAGCCGAAGTTCTCGCCGAAGGCGCTATTGCCGTCGACGCGCCCGCCAACGGTGAGGAAATATCGGTTTTTGACATCGAACAACAGCTGGCCGAAGAACCCGGCGTTGATGACCCGCTGCCGATCCTCGAAGCCTAACGTGGTTCCGGCACTCGTCACCGTGGGCTTACCAGGCCCCGGGAAGTTCTCGCCATAGGCCGAGGTCTCGCGCTGCTCCGTTGCTACCCACTGGCCGCCCCAGGAAAGTGTAGTGCGCAGTCCCGAGAACGGTCGCACGTAGTTCCCGGCGTAATCGAACGTCAGGGTCTGATACGAATTCCTGCGACTGGAAATGATGCCCGTTGGCGCGAGCACGAAACCGAACGGACGCAGGTTACGATTCTCGATCTGCGCCAGATCGTAACCGATCGTGAACTTATTCGTTAGGTTCACCGATGGGCTCCAGCTCGCCGTCCCGCCCGTGATCAAATGGTCGATGTCGCTGGTGATCTCCTGATTCAGCATCAGCGAGACGACTTCCGGGCGGTCGTTCGACGCGTAATTGCGATCGCGCCGGAACGAGTTCAGCGTCAAGCCGTGCGCGTTGTTCCCCGCTGCGGTGTTGGCGATCGCGTCCTTCGTGTACGACGTGTTCCAGGCGAAGATGAGGTCTGACATCGGAGTGAAGGAGAAGTTGCCGCGGATGACCTTCTTCTCCTCTTTGTCGTTAGGCAGCACACCTTCTTCGTCGGTCGTCGTCCCGGAGACGTAGTACCTGAGCGCTTCGCCGCCGCCACCGACGGAAACCGTATAACGCTGCTGATAGCCGTTGCGCAGCCACGGATCGATGAAGAGGTATTTTGACGTTCCGCCCGCGCGCGACACGCCGCGCGTCGGCAGCCCGGCGAAGCGATCCGGGAAGCTGTCGCGATACGCTTGCATCGTCCCCGTGCACGGAGTGACCACAGCGCACGCCCAAATCGTGTCACTCGGCGGTGCTTCGCTCGGGTCAGGCCCGAATGGAAGCGCCTGCACCATCCCTTGCGTCACGTCGACGGTCCACTGCGGCTGTCCAGTGTGGCCCTTCTTTGTAAAAATCTGGATCACGCCGGCCGCGGCCTCAGTACCGTAGAGCGTCGAAGCCGCGGCTCCCTTGATGACTTCGACCCGCTCGATGTCGTTAGGGTTGATGTCGTTGAGCGGGCTGGCTACGTCGTTGCCGCTGCGCAGGGCCGAGCCAGTCGGAGGCACGTTGCGCTGGTACCCGTCGCTGCGAATGCGCACGCCATCTACGTAGATGAGCGGTTGGTTGCTCATCGCCACACTGACGTTGCCGCGCAAGCGGATCATCGAGCCGCTCCCCGCCATCGCGGAGCTGGGCATGACCTGCATGCCTGCGGAGCGACCTTGCAGCAGCTGACCAACGTTGGCCGGCGGCTGCACCGTACTCAGGTCTATTTGAGATACGCTGTTGCCGACTTCCCGCGCTCGGGCCGCGCCCGCTGTACCGGTGACGACCAAGGCGTCGAGCGCGATGGCCTGCTGCTTCATCGTGTAGTCCAGCGTCGTCGCCTGGCTAGCGGCTACCGTTACCGTCCGGTCCTCGGGACGGAAGCCGATCATCTGCGCCCGCACGCGATACTGCGCGGGAGGCACGTTGACGATCGTGTAACGCCCATTGGTTGCCGTCCTGGTGCCTATCGCAGTGCCGATGAGATAGACCTGCGCACCTTCGATCGGTGTGCCGGCCTCCGACGTCACTCTGCCGCTTATCGTCCCTGTCTGCGCTCCAACAGGAACCGCTGCCAGAAGGGCTAGGGCAAATGCCGTGGGTGGAATGCGATGGGCGAAGCGTCGAAACCAATCTCGGTGCATGGGCAACTCCTTTTTGTGAGAAAACCCGACCCACGGGCCCGCAAGAACGCACACGATACGGCTGTGCGCGAAACCGTCAAGCGCGCTAATGCCGTTCCAACCTGTGGTGCCGCAGCTATGTGAGCCGGCGGGGTTGGAACGGCACTAATTAACTCGGACCTCAATAGTTGCCTGCTTCTGGCCAGCCGCCGCATCGGTGACGACAGCCTTCACCGTATAGGAGCCGCGCTCCAGGTAGGCATGGCGGAACGTCACGCGCGCCGTGCGCGCGCCGCCTGTCCCGAATTGATCGAGGACGTTGTCGCCGTAGTCGATTTCGACACCTACTAGCGTCCCACCCTGAGCCGAAACCACGAAGGTGACAGTGTCGCCCGGTACTGTCGTCGTGCGGTTCGCTTCGACGCCGATGTCGAGGGGTTTTGGCTCCAGCGTCGCCGGCGTACAGGCGGCGAGCCCGATGAAAATGGCTAGGCCCGACAAGGCGTTCCGTGACATTGCTCAAGCATTGGCTCCAACGCGCGAGCGCGCCAGAGATCGTCGAGTCGGTACGTGCCGCGGACTCCATCTGTTGGAATAACCCGGCCGCACCCCGCCTGTCACGTCAAGAAACAGCGGAACTGCATCGCCGCGGACCCTACGCGCCCGGCGTGAGCGCCACCGCGCTATCTCAGCGTGATCGTCCCAAGCGTCGTGACCTGGCCCACGACCACGCTGACGTTCCGTGTGAGGCTCCGGCCAAGGGACGAGCCGCTCGGCGGATCGACAGCCACCATGTAGACGCGCGGCGCCCAGCGGCTGCTCGGCGTTACGTACGAGAGGCGGAACGCGCCCGTCGCATCTGTCTTCCCTGTGCCGAGTGTAGACATGGTGTTTTCCGCGTCCGCGACGTTGCCCATGTACAGTCGCACGGAAGCATCTGCGATCGCCTCACCGTTCGGACCTTTCACGACGCCCGTAATCGACCCAGTTCGCGCGCGGTCAACTGCGCGCATCCAAGGCGAGAAGATGAAGCTGCTGTCCGTGCTGCCAGCATTGAGTTCCTGCACGGGGATAAAGCTTTGGCCGACGTCGAAGTCGATGACGATCACGGCGCCGCTGTCCGGAACGAGCATCTGCTCGTGCACGAAGGCATTGAGCGACGGTCGGCCAGCGCTCGACTGCCATTGGATGCCTGGCGTCGATCGACTCGTGAGCACGCGCCCATCCTTGAGCGTGATGCGAGACGAGTCGGTGTCGATGACCATGCGCAGTGACTTGATTGCGCCACTCGTCAGGCGGGCGCTACCTAACTCTGTCGTCGCGCCTGCCTGCAACGCGAGCACGTCGAATCGGCGATTGGGTTGCGCCAGCGTGACGAAGCTGCCCGCCGCGCTCGTATCAGCGGCGATCGAGCCCGATACGCTGACGATCCAAAGCTCCACCTTTGCGACTCGGCTGTACGGGAACGGGCCGTCGGTGAGTAGCACCTGCGTTGCGCCGTTCACGTCCAATGGCTCGATGCCGTCGTTCACGCAGGCGATCGGAACGACGAGCATCGTTGCGAGCGCTGCTTTGGAGCGAAGGAAACCCGTCAAGCGGGCTGCGAAATGATTGGCCGAACTGCGTATGTGAGTCATCTGCTTCTTGGGAGACACGGTCTCGATTACACCCCGCGCGAGCGTCGGGGTTCGCCGATTGATCGTTGTCGAGCACGCCAGCCCAACCCACTGCAGCACACGTTGGTAACGGGTCTCCCGCTCGACATCGCCTAACGAGTTCGGCGAAACTACCGGTTTCGTTGGGGCTGGGAGAATACTGCGCCGTGTGGATCGCCGGGCCCTGTGGCGCCGTGCGGCCAATTTGGGCGATTGAACGAAATGCCAGGGCCGCCGCTGCCGGCACCGAATTTCGCATCCAGCGATAGCGCACCGGTGCTCTGGTCGAGCTTCACGATGATCACACGGTAGCGCGTCGCCTGATATCCGGTGATGACAATGCGCTTGCCGTTAGGCTCGAGTGAGATCCAGTGCGGCCAGTGAGCCGCGCCGAGGACGACGCGACCAACTTCGCGCGGCGCCTCTGGTCGCTGCACGTCCAGCGCGATGAGTGCATTTTCAGCCGGGACTGTTTGGATCCAATAGTGTCCCGCGACGACAGGCACTGCGCAGCTCGCGCCTTTGAAGCGATTGACAAGCTCCGCGCGCGGATTGCTGCCTTCGAGATCGACAATTCGCAGCAGCGCACAGCCGAACGTACTGACGAGCACCGTGCGACCATCAGCGAGGACACGAGGTTCCGCGGCGGAACCCCAATCGTTCGGGATCATTATCGTTCGCACGAGCGTTAGGTCAGACAAGCGCCAGACTTGCACCACTCGGCTGTCGCCGGCCATACGCATGTCGACGCTTCCGGTGACGACGCGGTCGAGCGACGGGACGATTGCGAGGCTGTACGGGCGAATGAAGAGATCGCCCGACGCAGCGCTGCCGCTGCGCACGCGGTGTCCGCGAGCGTCGAGCTCGGCGATGCCGCCAGGCGCCGTGCTTCCCTGCCCGGTCGTTTGAAACGTCGCCAGCACGTTCCCGTTAGGCAAGCGTTCGAAGCTGTGTGGGAACGTCAGATCGCCGGCGGCCGTGAACGAATCGGCCAGCGCCGGGTGAGACGGATCGCGCAAGTCGATGAGATACGTTTTGCCAGTCCCGAAGTCGTTGGCGAAGAGTGTGCCGCTCGACGGCATCATGTGTTCGGTGTGGTGTCCACGAATTCGCCCGCTCGTCGGAACGGCGAGCGTCGTGATGACGTCGCCGTAGGTCGCGGCGTCCTCGCGTGCGTCGACAACGGCCAGGTAATTGAGGTCCACCGAATCCGCGTCGTTCGTCCACACAAAGAGAAACGGACTCGGTGGAACACTCGGCGTCGTGCCGCTACTCACTCGCTGTGAGCAGGCCGCGATCGCAAGTACACTGGAGATGAAGAGCAGATTGTGTCGCGCGCGCACGGCCGCCTACTTCAAAGAGAACGGAGTGAAGCGTTCCAGCATGTCAGCTTCTGTTGGCGGCTTGAGAACATAGTTCGCGGCGAACTCGTTGGCCTCCGGATACTGCGTCGCGCGAATTCGTTCGGCGGCGGCGGCGAGGTCGTAGTTCGTATGCTGTAGCTCGACATCGGGACCGAGCATGAGCCAATCGGCGCGCGGTTCGCCAAACGGCATTCCCACGCTGCCGGCATTTACTACGCGCACGCTGCCGACCATGCGATCGAACTGCATGTGCGTATGGCCACAAACGACCACTTGAGCTCCCAATCCCTCGAACAATGGCTTCAGCACCTCTTCCGGAGTGAGACGCGTGAAGATCTCTACGTCGTTGCGCGGCGTGCTGTGACAGAAAAAGACGACGCCTAACGGTGGGACGTCGACGCTGAGCGACAGCGGCCAGCTGGCGAGAGTCGGCCGATACTTCTGACCGAGTTGCTCCGCCGCCCAGATGACCGGGCCGCGAAACGGCTCCGGTACCGTCGTCATTTCCCTGCCTGACAGGTGCGCAAGCGATTCGCGGTCGCCGTTGCCGTGGATGAACTGCACGGGAATGTCGAGCGCCAGCAGCGCGTCGAGGCATTCTCGGGGCATCGGCCCTGGAAGCACGTCGCCGCCGATTACGACACGATCCGGCCCTATATGCCTAACGTCCTGGAGAACGGCTTCCAGCGCCGGCAGGTTTCCATGGATGTCACAGAGGACAGCGACGCGCATTGCGTTTCAGCGTGCCGTGGAGAGCGCGTGCTGCGGAGGATGCCGTCCGTGCTCCGATACGATCAATCGCACGCCGCGCTGATACGTGAAGTATGACCATGCCCACTGGAGCATGACACTCAAGCGATTGCGAAAGCCCGCGAGGTAGAAGATGTGAACCGTCACCCACAGCAGCCACGCGAGCACGCCCGACACCGTGAACGTACCGAAGTCGGCCACGGCGCGGTGGCGTCCGATCGTCGCGAGGTCGCCCTTGTTTCGATACTTGAACGGCCGGCGTTTCTGCTGCGCGATTGTTCGCAGCACGTTTTCCGCCGCGTGCGTTCCTTCCTGAATCGCCGCCGGACAGACCCACGGCACCTGTCTTCCCGGTTTGTACGGCAGGGTGGCCATGTCACCGACGACGAAAACGTTAGGCTGCTCCGGCACACTCAGATCGAGCGCTACGACGACTCTGCCTGCGCGGTCGAGCTGGCCGCCGACCTGGGCACCTAACGAGGCGGCCGTGTTCCCCGCCGCCCAGAAGACGGAAGCTGATTTGATGAAGACTGGCGTCGGCCCGGCGTCGACACCCTGATAGCGCACGCCTTCGTCCGTCACAGCCGTCACTTTGGAGCCGAGGCGCACATCGACGCCAAGCTTTTGGAGATCATCCTTCGCGTGCAGCGACAGTTCTTGTGGCATCGCGGGTAGCAAGCGGTCTCCCGCCTCGAGCAGGATCACGTGCGCCTTGCTGGGATCCGTGCGCCGGAAGTCGCTCGGCAGCGCCGTGCGCGCGATCGTGCTCATCATCCCTGCCAGCTCGACGCCAGTTGGTCCTCCGCCGACGACGACCAGGGTCTGGAGCGCGGCGCGCGTTTCGTCGTCATCGGCTCGCTCGGCGTCTTCGAACGCCATGAGGAACCGTTCGCGCACAGTCAGCGCGTCGTCCAGGGTTTTCAGGCCAGGCGCATATGTCTCCCACTCGTTATGCGCGAAGTACGAATGCCGGGCGCCTGCCGCGAGAATGAGATAATCGAATTCTTCCACTTCTTTGCCGCCGTCCAGCTCGACCACGCGGTGCGCGACGTCGATGCGAGTGACCTCTGCGAGCACCACGCGCGTATTCCGTTGTGACCGCAACAGCCAGCGGATCGGCACCGAAATGTCGCTCGGCGCCAGTCCTCCAGTCGCCACCTGATACAGCAATGGCTGAAAGACGAAGTGGTTCGTGCGATCGACCACGACGACGTCCACGGCCGCGTGCTTGAGGCGTTTGGCGGCAGCGATTCCGGCGAATCCGCCGCCTATGATCACGACGCGCGCGCGCGTCACTGAACCGTCGTGCGACCGGCTGAGGCCTTGGCACTCACGAGGTTGATGAACAGTCGCGCCGCGCCGGGAACGCCGCTCGGGAGCTGCCGGAAAAGTGCGAGCGTTGTATAGACGTAGAGTCCGCGCCCTACGGGCGCTATGAGCAGGCCTCCGCGGTTTGGCGGCTCCCCCGGGTCGTTCATTTCGAGTGGCGCCGTGTAGCGCGAATCGAAGGTGCGCGGCATGTAGAGCGAACGGTCCTGGACCCACCCACTAAAATCGTTTTGCGTGAGGACGTTAGGCGTTCTCAAGACAGACGTTAGTGGCGCCACAATACGCACAGGCGCGTTCTCGTCCGTGACCCGGTCGGCCGGCCGGGCAAGCGTGACCGGATACGGCATGATGCCGGGCTGCAGCATCTCGTACTGGCCATACTGCACAACGACAGTCCCTCCGGCGCGCGCGAAGCCAAGCACGATATCGCGCGAAGCGCGCAGCTCCGGTGACGCGTCGTAGGCGCGTGGCCCCACGACGAGCGTTGTGAAGCGACGCAGGTTCGCGGTGCGCAGCTGTGCAGGCTCGATCGTCGTGACGGGAATGCCTAACTGTTCCAGGGCCGCAGCTCCGTGATCGGCAACGCCCGGGACGTACGCGACCGAGATGTTTGCCGGTACGCGCACGTCGACGGCGGAGATCTGCGTCTGCGGCGCGATATACATCCGGCGTGGGCGGATGTGATCGTAGTCGACGAGGATGTAGCCGGCCTGAAACGCCATGTCACCGACTGTGGCGATGGCCTGCAGCTCGTGCATGCCCTTAGGGAGGCTGCCCCTCACTCGGAAGGCGATCGTTTCCGTGCTTCCCGCACCAGGCAGTTGCACCTGACGCACCGTGGAATCCGGCTTCAGGCCAGCGGGCGGCATCAGCGTGACGCGCACCGCTTGCGGCGTGCCTAACGCGGAACTGAGCGTGACCAACGCGCTACGATCGATGGGCGTGTTCGCGCGCAGATACTCGATCGAGCGGCCGAGCCTGATCGACACGGCGGGCGCGATGGCGAGCGGGCGATTCACCTCTCCTTTCACCTGGTCGGCATTACGATATACGACCGGCGTTCGCACTCGCACGCGCAGGCCGCTCAGCTCGAATGTCTGCACGAGCGTGGCGGCGACATCGCGCGATGCTTCCGGACCCGTGATGCCGCGCGGCTCGTACATCGCGGCATTACGGCCACCGGCCATCCACCATGGGACTGTCACGTACGGAATCGTGGCAGCGATCGTATCGATTGTCGCGCTATCGGGGGCGATCGCTACTCCGGATGGAACGCCTGCCGGCTGACGTTGGAGACCGCCTAAGTCCCAACTACGCTCGATGACGCGCAGCGTATCCCGCCCGCGGTTGTAGTTCGCGACCGTGACGGGAAGTCGCTCGCTCGCCGCGAATAGCTCGCGCGGAACCGTCGCTTCGACGGCGATGCCTGCGGCCAACTGAATGGCGCGGCTGGTCCGATCGCGCGCCACGTCCACGGCCCTAACGAGATCGAGCTGAAGCGCCGACATTCTCGCTTCGCCGCCAATTGTGAAGGCGCCCAATCCCGCGTCACGTACCCTGTCCAGCGTGCGCGAGAGAGTGCTGAGCGCTATGAGCGACCGGCTCGGCGCGAAGAGGTCGAGGCTACTGCGAACGATCTGGAGCTGGTCACCTAACGAATCCAGCAGCGCCGCTTGTTCGGCCCGAGGCATGATTGAGCGGAAGCGCGACCAGGTCGTATCGACGCCGTCGAAGACCGAGCGGTCGCCAGATCCCCTGCCATTTCCGTCGGCCGCAGTTCCGACGCGGGTGTGCTCCAGCTGCAATGCGGACCAGCGCGCGCCGCGCCGAGCGATCGTACCGAACGCCTGCGATTTGTGCTGCGAGCGGCTCTCGGCGGCGATCTCGGCGTACGACTTCCCGAGCAGCGGCGAGAACTCGCCGACAGTGATCCGCAGTACCGTGCGACTTGTGTCGGCCGCGAAGAAGGCACGGTAGAACTTGAGCGGGGTCCACGGCGGAAGGCCTAACGTGTTCTGGGGCGACACTTTGAGCGTGTCACCGGCCGCGTCGTATGCCTCGCGCGCGAGAATCCCGGCCACCTGATGATGACCGTGGCCGTCGCGCGGCGTCCCGCTGAACACGCTCACGATGACGTGCGGCCTGAAGGCGCGAATGACCGCGACGACTTGCTGCAGCATGTCGTCGTGCGGCCAGCGTGAGAACGTCTCTTCCGCGGTCTTTGAAAAGCCGAAGTCGAACGCGCGCGTAAAGTATTGTTGCGCACCGTCGACGCGCCGTGCGGCGAGAAGCTCTTCCGTGCGCAGAAGGCCTAACGCGTCACCGAGCTCGCTGCCGATGATGTTCTGGCCGCCTTCGCCGCGTGTGAGCGAGAGATACGCCGTCTCTACTCCGCGTCCGCGCGAGAGCCAGGCGAGCACCTGCGTATCTTCGTCGTCCGGATGCGCACCGATCATGAGCACGCGCGCGGACACGCCGAGCTGTTGAACCAGGAGGCCTAACGTTTCGGCGCCATACTGGCCCTGCGGACCGACTTGGCCTTGCGCATCTGCGAGACGCGACAAGAGCGCAAGCGTCAGGACCGCCGCGGCGCTACGCATCGTGCCTTACGAGCGGACGACTGCCTTCGGTGCCGCGAGCGCGTCGGCCACAATGCGCGCCTGCTCCACTTGATGCGAATTCGCGAACCCTTCGGCCGGACTCGCACGCTCGGGCCGGCCCACATAGCGGATCGGAATTGCATTGCCGACCGATGCGCGAAGCCGTGGGGCCGCGTACGTCCACGCACCCATATTTTTCGGCTCCTCTTGCGCCCAGACGATCTCGCTCAGGTTGTGGTACCTGTCGATGGAGGACGAGACGTCTTCATGCGGCCACGGGTACAGTTCCTCCACCCGAACGACCGCTACGTGGCTTGGTCGTTCGGCGGCGGCCAGATCGTAGTAGATCTTCCCCGTGCACAGCACGAGGCGTGTGATCTCCTCGCGGCGCTGAATCGTCGGGTCGTCGATGACCGGCTGAAAGCCGTTGCCGGACAGCTCTTCAAGGCGAGCTGAAGCCTCGGCGAGACGCAGCATCGACTTGGGCTGCATCAACACCAACGGCCGCTTGTTAGGCAGCTTTGCCTGACGCCTCAGGATGTGGAAATACTGCGCCGAAGTCGACGGATAGGCGACCCGAAGGTTTCCTTCAGCACATAGTTGCAGGAAGCGCTCGAGTCTGGCGCTGGAGTGTTCCGGTCCCTGCCCTTCGTAACCGTGAGGCAAGAGCAGGACGACCGAGGAATCCTGGCCCCACTTCGCGCGGTCCGCAGCGATGAACTGATCGATGATGGGCTGCCCGGTATTGGCGAAGTCACCGAACTGTGCTTCCCACAACACGAGCGCTTTCGCGTCGGCCGTGCTGTAGCCGTATTCGAAGCCCAGGACCGACATCTCGGAGAGCGGCGAGTTATAGATCTCGAAAGTTCCGAGCGCGTTAGGCAGGTGCTGCAGCGGCGTGTACTTCTCGCCGGTTTCAGTATCGTGCAGCACCGCGTGGCGATGCGAGAATGTGCCGCGCTCAGTGTCCTGCCCGGTCATGCGCACGTGCACGCCGTCCGACAGGATGCTCGCCAGCGCGAGTGCCTCCGCGTGCCCCCAATCGATGCCTCCGGCCTCGCCTAACGCTTCACGGCGGCGCTCGAGCTGCTTGGCCAACCGCGGATGCACGTGGAAGGTCGCCGGCCAGGACAGCAGACGCTCGTTGAGCGCGACGAGCTGCTCCGCGCGCACGGTCGTATCCGCAGCGCGCACGATCGCGCCGTACTCTCCCGTCACCGGCTCGACGTCGGGCTCGCTCTTGCGCTCCGGATCGTCGTGGACCGCGGCCAACCGCTCGCTGACCTCGCGTTCAATCGCGCTGACGTCCTCCGGCGTGACGACGCCCTCGCGTACGAGGCGATCTGCCCAGATCTGCCGCACAGTCGGGTGCTTGCGGATCGCCGCGTAGAGCGCCGGCTGCGTGAACGTCGGTTCGTCGCCCTCGTTATGCCCGTACCGACGATAGCCGACGATGTCGATCAGGAAATCCTTGCCGAACTTGGCTCGATAAGCAGCGCCTAACCGCATCGCTGCAACGCACGCTTCGGGATCGTCGGCGTTGACGTGCACGATCGGCACTTCGAAGCCTTTGGCGAGATCGCTCGCGTAGAACGTCGAGCGCCCTTCGCTCGGATCCGTGGTGAAGCCGACCTGGTTGTTGACGATGATGTGCAGCGCACCACCGACTCGGAATCCGTTCAGGCGCGACAGGTTGAACGTTTCGGCGACGACGCCCTCGCCAGGGAACGCGGCGTCGCCGTGCACGAGCACGGGGACGACTGCCGCTTCGTCACGCGTCGCACCTAACGCGAGCAGGCGCTGCCGCGCCCGGGCGACGCCGAGCAGCACCGGATTCACGATCTCCAGATGGCTCGGATTCGGGAGGACCTGCAGCGCGAGACGCACGCCCTCAACATCAATCTCGGTCTCGAAGCCGAGGTGATACTTCACGTCGCCCGTTTCACTCTCTCCGTCGTCGGCATGTTTCCCATCAAACTCGTCGAAGATTCGTGCGAACGGCTTTCCGAGAACGTGGGCCAAAACGTTGATGCGCCCGCGGTGCGCCATGCCGATCACGATTTGACGCGCGCTGCGCCTTGCCGATTCCTGGACCAGTGTATCGAGCACTGGAACGAGGAGATCGTTTCCTTCGATCGAGAAGCGCTTCACGTTGACGTACGCGCGCGCGATGTAGCGCTCGAGACCGTCGACGGCGCTCAACCGCTGCAGCATGGCGCGCTTTTCGTCTTTCGTGAGATAGCGCGGGATCTCCTCGTGCTCGATGACCTGTCGGAACCAGAAGCGCTCGGCCTCTTCCTCCAGGTGCATGAACTCATAGCCGATCGTGCCGGAGTAGATCTGACGCAGCCTGTCGGCCACATCTGCCGCTGTCCCAAGATCGAAGCCTAACGCGATAGCGGGAACGTGCGCCAAGTCCTGTTCCGCTATGCCGTAGAACTCCGGCGTCAGCTCGGCGGCGCCGGGCGGCTTGGCGCCTAACGGGTCGAGCTGCGCGGCCAGGTGTCCGTAATGGCGGATTCCATCGATCAGCGCGGCCGCTCCAGCGACCTTGCGCAAATAGGCTGGCTCGGAGGAGACAGACGTCTCCCCGTCGCCAGCTCGCGACGCCATCCCCGATCCGAGTGACTGCGCCAGACGGAAAAGCTGGCGCCAGGACTCGTCGACCGAATCGGGATCGCGCTGGTAATTCTCGAATAGCTCTGCGATGTACGCGTCGTTGAAGACGCTCGAGGAAGAAGCACTCATATGGCGGAATCTAACCCGGGCTCAATGCCCAGCTATCAAATGAGTGTCGCGGCTCACTCCACCACGAGCTCTGTCGGGATCAACAGCGTAAACGTCGATCCTTCACCGGGTTCCGAGATGAGCTGAACGCAACCACCTAGCAGCCCGGAGAGACGCTGCGCGATGAAGAGGCCAAGGCCCGTACCGCCGTGACGACGCGTCAGGCCGGGCTCGAGTTGGGCGAATGGCTCGAAGATTCGCCGGTGCGCGTCGCGCGGAATGCCAGGACCCGTATCGGTAATGTCGAAGCGTGCCATGCCAGCTTCTTCACTCGCCGACAGCAGGATCTGACCAACGTCCGTGAACTTGACTGCATTCTCCGCCAGGCTCACGAGAATGCGGCGCACTTTGTCAAAGTCAGATTCGATCGTCTCCGGTGCGGCGGACAAATCGAGAACTACCTGCAGCCCTTTTCGTCGCGCTTGTGGATCGATGGCGATCGCGATCGCGGCGAGCATTTCGCCCACAGCGATTGTTCCGGGACGCACGACTTCGCGACCGCCTTCAATCGACGAGAAGCTGAGCAGCTGATCGATGATTGCCGAAAGGTGTTCGGTGACGCTGCGCATGCGCTCCACGAGATCGCGCTGTGGCGCGCTTAGTTCTCCCGCAACATTGTCTGCGAGCAGCTCCCCGTAGCCGACGAGTGCAGCGACCGGGGTGCGAAGCTCGTGTGACAGCGTCGCGAGAAATGCGCTCTTCGCTTGGTTCGCTGCTGACGCGCGCTCAGCGAGCTGAGACTTGTCGAGCACTATCGATGCGAAATCAGCGAAGAGCTGCACGCGATCGATGTCTGCGGGGATGAAACTGCCCGCTTCGCGTGCACGCCAAGCGAGGAGAACTCCGAGGACGTGATTCTTTGCCGCGATCAGAGGAGCTGCGAGCATTTCTCCGATCGGCCCACGCGGCGTGGTCAGTGGTTGCGCCGTCGCTCGGCTCGCGTAGTCGCGCTCGATGACGAGGCGACGCTTGTTGATGGCGCTCAGCGTGATCGAACCGGCAAGCGGATATGTCGCGCCGACTCGCAGCGTTCCAGATCCAGCGACTGCTTCCACGCACACTTGCTCGGTGTCTAGCGGACTGACGACCGAGCTTCCATCGGCATGCGCGAGATAGAGAACGCTGTCGCAGAGCTCCGTGAGCAGCGCCTGCGTGTCGTGCACGGCCGCGAGCTTGCGCGTGAGCGCGTGTACGAACTCCATCTCCTGCGTCCACGGTTGCGTGAGGACGGTGGAGACTGATTCGCCGGTAATCGGACGTCGTGGGGGACTGAATGTCATTCGATCTGCTGCCGGCGTCGCCTAACGCGAAATGGATGGGGCAGTCAGGCCGCCGGCTGGTTGCCTCAAAGGTACACGCGCGACGAGTCGCACGTTGAGTCCTCCATTGGTTGTCCGCAGGGTTTCTACGAGCGGCACGGCGAGCTGGGCGTCCAATTCCTGGTGTGCGCTCAGCAGCGCGATGTGCCAAGCGCTGAGGCGCTCGCGGGCCAGCCGACCCAGCACGGCATAAAGGTCGCGCAGCCGTTCGCGCTCGCCGACGCGCACTCCGTATGGGGGATTCGTGACGAGCCACCCCGGTGTGGCCGGCGGATCGAGCGCGGAGAGTGGCTGGCAGCGTGCGTCGATGTCCTCGAGGACGCCTGCGCGCTCGGCGTTGGCACGTGTTGCGTCAATCGCGCCTTCATCGCGGTCTGCGGCGAGGATCGGAGCCGACGCGGAATCGCGCTCGAGTGCGCGCGCGCTATCACATGTTGCATTCCATGAGGCACTGTCGAAGTTCGGCCACTTCATGAATGCAAACTCGCGTTTGATTCCCGGCGCGATGTTGCGCGCGAGAAGCGCGCCTTCGATAGCGATCGTACCGGAGCCGCAGAACGGATCTACAAGTGGCGCGCCGACGTTCCACTCCGCGGCCAGGAGCATCGCGGCAGCGAGCGTTTCACGCAGCGGCGCCTTGGCGACTGCCTGACGATAGCCGCGGCGGTGCAGGTGTGCTCCGGAAGTATCCAGTCGAATCGTGCATTCGTCGCGGAGCAGCCTAACGAGAATCAGCTGGTCCGCCGCCGTTTCCTCGTCATCGTTTGCGGCGTCGGTGGCGATCTGCGCACGCGTGCGCGCGGCGATGGCGCCGGCGACGCGCTCTGCGACGGCGTCCGAGTGATACAGACGTGACTTACGACACGTGACGCGCAGTCGCACGCGCGTGTCATCCCGGAGCCACTCATCCCACGGCACGGCCTTGGCTCGGCGCTCCAGTTCGGCGAATGTGCGCGCGCGGAAGTTGGCCCCCAGCACCGTTATGCGACTCGCGGTGCGCAGGTTCAAATTCAAGGTGTATAACGTCGGAAGCGGAACGCGCACGGGGATGGCCCCTGGCTCCACGCGCGCGGCGGGTGTGACGCCTAGCGCGGCAAGCTCGCGCTGCGTGATTACTTCGAGTCCGGGGGATGTGACAACGAGCGTGTCGTAGTCGGTGCGTGGCAACACACTACAGACAATAACTCATGAGGTGTGGGGATAAGATGTCGTTCAAATTCGTTTCCAGGTTTCTTGCTGTGAGTGCGGTAGTGACCGTCGCGGCGTGTGCCACGGCGAACAACCTTCTGGAGCCGGATACCAGGCCGGCGCGCATCGAGTATCTCGGCGTGGGCGGAATTGCCTACATGAAATTCGCGCACAGCATCGACAGCGCCACAGGCGTTGTTTCCGCAGGTGCGCCGGAGCTCTGTGAGCAAGTCAAAGAGGAGTGTGTATTCCCGGCGCGTGTGATCCGAACGATGACAGCGGCTGAAGTCGACGCGTTGTTCCGTGCGGCGGCGAGCCGCGAATTTGCGGGGCTCGACTCGGAGTATGTGCCCAAGAATCCGTGCTGCGACCGTCGTGATCACCACATCATGGTGCGCGCGAACGGCCTGCGTCGGACCGTGCGCTGGCTGGATGGCGTGGATATGCCTGTCGCGCTCGTGAACGTGAGCCAGCAGGTTTTCGTGGCCGGACAGCCACGTTAGGCTCCGGTCGCGTCAGAGCGAGCTCAGAAACTTCAGCAGCGCGTCGCGCTCGCTCTTGCTGAGATTGCGGTAGAAATCTCGCGCGCGCTGCGCTTCACCGCCGTGCCATAACACCGCTTCCTCCAGATTGCGGGCTCGCCCGTCGTGGAGGAAGCGCGTGTGGCCGGTGACGAACCCGGAGAGTCCGATCCCCCAGAGCGGCGGCGTGCGCCATTCGGTGGCGGACGCGCGGAAATCCGGACGGCCATCGGCCAGGTCCGTTCCCATGTCGTGCAGCAGAAGGTCGCTGTATGGATGAATCGTTAGGTGCGCCAGCTCGGGCTCCACGCCCGTCGCGCTCGTGTGCAGCGTCGGCGCATGGCACGCCGAGCAACCGGCGCGTGCGAACAGCTCCGCGCCATGCTTGACGTCGATGTCGTGCACGTTGCGTCGCGCGGGAACCGCCAGCGTACTCGTATAGAAAGCGACCGTCTGCACGTGGTGGAGCGTGATGTCGGGTGTGTGTGGGCCACAGATCGGGTGCTGCAGCGCGCAGTTCTCGGTCGGCAGAAGCGGAGACGTGATGCCCACATCCTCGTTGTACGCCGTCGCGGTCTGAATGAGCAGCGATGCTGTGCTCGCCTTGTGTCCGAAGCGGCCGAGCCGGCGCTCTCCGGTGATGCCGCCAAAGACGACGTTCGCCTTGCCCGAGATGCCGTCG
>CBQVAZ010000008.1:0-22488 GCA_967720205.1 uncultured Gemmatimonadaceae bacterium
CGCTGGCCGTCTCGCTCCACACGCGGTTTGTGCGTGTGCCCGTAGATGATCACATCCGCCGTGTACGTTCCCAGCAGCAGCGCGGGGCTCGGCACCCCGACTTCGTGCCCGTGGCTGACGTGCACGCTGATGCCGTCGAGATCGAAGTCGAGCGTGGGCCGGAGCCCCGATGAGAACGGGTCGTCGCAGTTACCGGCGACGGCGCGCACGGGAGCGATGAGCGCCAACTCCTGAAGTATTTCGGCGCCGCCCACATCGCCGGCGTGCAGAATCAGCTCCACGCCCGCGAGTGCCGTGTGCACCATGGGACGAAGCAGGCCGTGCGTGTCGCTGATTAGCCCAATGACTCGAATCATCCTAACGCCATAACAACTGAGAGCGTTTTGAGTTAGTTACAACGACGTTGACGAGTATTGCCCGACAACTCTCAAACGTAGTTCCTGTAGATTACTCAAAACGTCGTTTGGTTTTTCCCGCGTTAGGCTGCCCTGTCCATCGCCGCGCCAGAATGTGCGGCACGTCCGCATGATCCAGTACACGCGCGACAACGAAATCCACCAGCTCAGTGATCTCCTTCGGTCGATTGTAGAAACCTGGGGCAGCTGGCAACACTACCGCGCCCGCGCGCGAGAGCTTGAGCAGGTTCTCGAGGTGGATGTCGCTGAGCGGCGTCTCGCGCGGCACCACGATGAGCCGCCGCCGCTCCTTGAGCGTTACATCGGCCGCACGCTCGATGAGCGAACGCGATGTCCCGTGCGCGATCGCGGCAACTGTCCCCATCGAGCAAGGACAGATGATCATTCCGGCCGTGCGCGTGGACCCCGAGGCCGGGGCGGCGCCGCGATCCCCATCGTCGAAGGCCCGAACACTAGCGTCCCAACGCGATGCGCCAACGTGGCGTCGCAGGGATTGCTCGTCGGCGATGTCGGTCTCCGTCGCCAGCAAGCGCCACCCGTGCGACGACACAATCAGCCAAGTCGGCTGTGCCGCCCTAACGAGGGCCTCGAGCAGCCGCACGGCGTACGGCGCTCCTGAGGCGCCCGTAATCGCCACCAGCAGTGGCGGTTTAGAGCGTGACGGGGAGCGTGTGGCCATGGACGAGCCGGTCGATCACGACAAAGACGAAGAATGTGATGCTGATGACGCCGTTCATCGTGAAGAACGCGGCATCGAGACGCGAGAGATCGTTTGGATGCACCAGTCGGTGCTCGAAGGCAAGGAGCAACGCCACGATGGCGACGCCGATGCCGTAGAAGAGCCCCACGTCAGCGCGGATGCCCGCGAGTACGAGCGCCAATACGGTGAGCGCGTGCATCACGCGTGCTACCGCGATCGCGCGGCGCGTACCTAACGCCGCTGGTATCGAGTGCAGGCCGCGCTCGCGATCGAAGTCCACGTCCTGCAACGAATAGAGAATGTCGAAGCCGCCGACCCACGTCATCACGGCGCCGGCCAGTGCGATGAGCAGCCACCACGGATCGCTCCAGTTTCCCGTGACGGCCAGATAACCGCCGACCGGCGCGATGCCGAGGCCAGTCCCGAGCACCACGTGCGACCACTTCGTGAAACGCTTGGTGTAGCTGTAAAAGAAGACCCAGCCTAACGCTAAAGGAGCGAGCCACGCGCATAATGGATTGAGCTGCCACGCCGCGAGCACGAAGAGCGCGGACGCCACACTCACCGCGACGATTGCCTCGCCAAGCTCCAGCGCTCCTCGCGGTAATTCGCGTCCGGCAGTGCGTGGATTCGCCGCGTCCACATCGCGGTCCACGATCCGATTGAAGCCCATCGCCGCGAAGCGCGCCGCCGTGAATGCCAACACAATCCAGCCGAGCGCACCTAACGTGACGGGCCGAACGTTCGTCGCGAGCGTGGCTCCGACAAGCGCGAACGGCAGCGCAAATACTGTGTGCGGCAGCTTGACGAAGTTGATGTAGTGCGTCCAGCGCGACGCACCGCTGAACGTCTGGCCTTCGCGGGGGCTCGTCATACGCTGCGTCCCGCGCCGAAGCGACGCACCACCTGGGCCAGTGACTTCGCTGTTTCTTCCAGCGCCGCGGCCGTTTCCGTGAGACCGTCAGTCAGTGCGACCTGCTGCGCGCTGACCCCCGCGGCGTCGTGCGATGAGTCCGCGGCTGCGCGCGCGGCGTTTACGATCGATCCGGCCACGACATTGAGCTCACGCGCCAGCTCGCTCTGGCGACCCGACGCGGCGACGACTTTCTCTGCCAACTCGTGCGTGCGCCGGAGCTTTTCTTCGATATCGCGTAGCGCCCCCATCGTTTCGTGCATCAGCCGTTCACCGTCGGCAGACGAGTTCTCGACGTCGTGCGCCGCTTCCTGCGCCGTCGCGGCACGCGACGTCATCTGCCTAACAAGATCCTCGATGCGGCTCAGTGATGTCGCGCTTTCCGTGGCGAGCTTGCCCACCTCTTCGGCGACCACGGCGAAGCCGGCGCCGTGCACTCCCGCGCGCGCCGCCTCGATCGACGCGTTTAGCGCGAGCAGTTTCGTCTGGTCGCTGATCGAACTGACGGCGATCGCGATTTCGGCGACGGTGTCCGTCGCCGCACGCAGTTCCGACATGCGCTGCGCCAACCCGCGGGCAGCGCCGGCCAGCGTGCTGATCGTCGCGGAGGCGGCGCCCGCCGTTTGCACGCCCGTTTGCGCACGTTCTTCCACGGCCCGCGAGATCGCGCGCGTCTCGTTGGCCGCGGAGTGGAGCGTGCCGGCCGAGTCGATCAATTGTCCGGTGACGCTCGCAATCTTGCCCGTGGCCTGGGCGGCGTCGGACGAGCCGCGCCTAACGAGCTCCAGGGCATCGCTGGTGCGACCCGCTCCGTCGCGCACTTCCTGCCCGATGCGAGCGGCGTCCGACGACGCGGCCAGCACGCGCTCGGTGGCTCGCTGCGTTTCGGCAACGAGGCCGGCTACCTGCTGTAGCGCCGCGGTAAAGGCCGCGCCGCTGGCCGACGTCTCGCTCGTGAGCACGGCGTTCCAGTCGCCGCGCCGGATGGTATGCCCCATGTGTTCCAGCTCGGCGAGCGGCCGACGCGCCAGCAAGTTGAGACGCCGCACCACCCACGCGATCGCGATGGCGGAGAGAATCCATCCGAGGACAACCTCCCCCGTGCGCAGGCCGCGGAACGCCACGGTATACACGATCACGCCAATGACGAGCAGGAACGCACCTAACGAGGACGCGATGTCCGCGATGACGGATCCACGCATCCAGTGGCGAACGGCGAGCACCACCCCGCCCACGGCGACGAACATGAAAACGAGCGTCCAGAACAGCCGAGCGGGTGCGTATGGAATGCCGGCCCACAGATCGAGCATCATCGAGGGCGCGGCCGGGACCATTATCTGGACGCCGGCTCGAGACCTAACGAGCGCCACATGGTGTCGACCTTGGCGCGCACCTCGGGCGACATCTCGATGCGCTTCGGCCAGTTGCGTGTGAAGCCTTCCTCCGGCCACTTGCGCGTCGCGTCGAAGCCGATCTTAGAGCCGTATGTGAACGTCCGGCTCGCGTGATCGAGCACATCGATCGGGCCCATGCTAAAGCGCGCATCGCGTTCAGGATCGATGTGGTTGAGCGCGACCCACCAGGCTTCGTCGGGATCGCTCACGTTCACGTCCTTATCCACCACCACCAGCACTTTGGCGAGCGACATGAGACCGGCGCCCCACAACGCGTTCATCACCTTGTATGCCTGCCCCGGATACTGCTTGTCTATCGAGACGAATACGAGGTTATGAAAGATTCCCGCGGCCGGCATGTGGTAGTCGACGATCTCTGGGATCGTGAGCTTGAGGAGCGGGAGAAAAATGCGCTCGGTCGCATGGCCGAGGTAAAAGTCCTCCATCGGCGGTCGGCCGACGATCGTCGTGCCGTACACCGGGCTCGCGCGCATCGTTATGGCCGTTACCTGCACGCGCGGATACAGATCGGCTTCGGAGTAGAAGCCGGTGTGATCGCCGAAAGGCCCTTCAGTCACGAGCGGTTCGCTTGGATCGATCACGCCTTCAATCACGACCTCCGCCTCAGCCGGCACCTCGAGGTCGTTCGTCACGGCAGGAGTCAGCCGCACGGGCGACTTGCGCAGGAAACCGGCGAAGAGGAACTCGTCCACGTTAGGCGGCAGCGGCGCCGAGGCCGAATACACGGACGCCGGATCGGCCCCGATCACGATGTTGACCGGCATGCGCTCGCCGCGCTCCGCCATCTCTCGCCAATGCGCAGCGCCCACCTTGTGGCGCTGCCAATGCATCGCGACGGAGTCCGGGCCTAACACCTGCACGCGATACATCCCCACGTTGCGGATGCCACGTTTGGGATCTCGCGAGATGACCATGGTCAGCGTGAGGTACGGCCCACCGTCTTCGGGCCAGCACGTGATGATCGGCAATTTCGCGAGGTCGATGTCCTTCCCGCGCCAGACAATCTCCTGACACGCGGGCGATCCATGGCTCCGCCGCGGCGGGAACTTCGCGACCTCGAGCAGCTTCGGCAGCAGCTGCAGCTTGGCAAGCAGTCCGTCGGGTACGTTCGGCTTTACAAGCTCGTTGATGCGCGCCCCGACGTCGTCCAGCTTCTCGACGCCTAACGCCATCGCCATGCGACGCCGCGAGCCGAACAAGTTGATCGCGACGGGATATGGCGAGCGTCGCCCGTCGTCCAACAGCACGTGCTCGAAGAGCAGCGCCTTGCCGCCGCCGGGCATCTTCATGACGCGATCGGCGATCTCGCACAGCTCGAGGCGCGCCGCCACGGGCTGTCGTACGCGCGTGAGCTCCCCGGCCTCGTCTAGAGCTGTTATGAACTCCTGAAGTGAATCAAGGGTCATGAATAACTGGTTTGTCGGCGACATGTATAGCACACACACCGAACGTCAGCGACTCCCAGCGTACGTTGACGAACCCGGTCCGCGTTAGGCGCTCCGCCAGTTCCCTTTCCGACGGAAAGTGCGCGACGGACTCTGGAAGGTAGCGATACGCCGTCTTGTGCCCGCTCACGACGCGACCGATGAACGGCACGACTCGGTGGAAGTAGACGTGATATGCGGCGCGCACGAGGGCGTTGCGCGGCGTCTGAAACTCCAGAATCACAAAACGCCCGCCCGGCCGCAGAACGCGAAAGACTTCCTGCAGCCCAGCATCGAGGTCGGCCAGATTGCGGGCGCCGAAAGCTACAATCGCGCCATCAAAGCCGTCTGTCCGCAGTGGCAGCGAGAGCGCATCTGCTCCTACCGCCACCACCGCTCGGCCTTGAATCTTCGGCAAAGCGATTTGAAGCATGGGCACTGCGAAGTCGCTGGCAACGACCAATCCGCCGAAACCAGCCTCGCGAGCGAGCCTGATCGCCACGTCCAATGTGCCTGCGCAAAGATCGAGATAGACACCGTTCGGGGAGCGCTGCCAGTTGAGCGCGTTGAGCGCTCCCGCTCGCCACCACCTGTCGAGGCTAAGGCTGAGGAGATGATTGAGGAGGTCATAACGCGGCGCGATTTCAGAGAACATCCGCCGCACGTAGGCCCGTTTGGCCGGCGCACCCTCTCCCGTTGCAGCGGCCGCCTCGATCGCCTCGACTGTGTCCGGGCCCGCTGAAGTCATTGTGCCGGGGAAAGGTGCCCGGAGCACGTGGCACCGGCAATGGGGTCGCTGGATGCTCACGCCGCAACCTGGGGTCAGACTCCGTCGATCACATATCGGACGCAAATCCTCGTTGCTGCGCCGCCGATCAGTCGAGTCTGACGCATCTTTGCACCGTGGAGTCTGACCCCGTAACGGGGTCTGACCCCGGTGATCGCTGGATGCGCCGACGATGCCCGAATAGGTTCCTAGCCCGCGGTGCCGAGAGCTGCATCCGTGCGCTCTTGAGCCCGCACGCCGCCGAATGGCGCCTTTTCTCGACCTAGTCAATCTCCCAGACGCCGACCTTGTCGCCCTTGCGCAGCAGGGGCGAGAAGCCGCTTATCGAGAAATCCTCCGTCGATATGAACGACCGGTTTTCTCGCTGATTTTCCGCATGGTCCGAGACCGCGAGACAGCCGAGGACCTGGCCCAGGACTCGTTCATCAAAGTCCTCAATCACATCGACCGGTACCGGCCAGAGTTCAAGCTGTCCAGCTGGCTGTTCAAGATCGCGAACAACGTGGCCATCGATCACCTGAGAAAGCGCCACGTGGCCACGATCAGCATGGATGGCTCACCACACGCGCGAACTGCCTCCGAGATCGAGGCTACGTCGATCGAGATTGCTGCGAAGCAAGAGACCGCTCTCGAAGAAATGGAGAATCGCGAGCTCGGTAGCGCCATCGAGCGCGCGATCGCCCAGCTCCGGCCCGAATACAAGGCGTGCATCATGCTGCGTCACGTTGAGGGCCGATCTTATGAGGAAATCGCCACGACCCTCGATCTCCCCCTGGGCACGGTGAAGACCTACATCCACCGCGCTCGCCACCAACTGCGGGATGCTTTGGAGTCGACTCGAGAATGAATTCTTACGATTTGATGAGGAGTGAAACCACATTCTTAGCTCTGCCGTACGCGCGGCCGGAGGCTTAAGTGGAACACAGGCACCTACTTCCAGACGAGTTCGAAGACATCCTCGACGGCGATGGGGGCAACGACGCCCCGGCGCTGCGCGAGCATCTCGACACGTGCGCCGACTGTAAGGCAGAGCTTACTCGTCGCAGCGAGCTGTCGCGCGAGCTGGAGCACCTGCCGCACCTCGGCCCGGCGCCGCTTTTCTCATATCGTGTGATGTCGCAGGTGCAGGTGTTCGAGCCCTGGCACGTCGCGCTTCGAGACAGCGTTAGGCGGCTGGTGCCGCAGACCAAGGCGGCGCGGTGGATCGCCGGCGTGACGGCTGTGATGATCGCCACGGTCGTGACCATGGCGGGCATCTGGGCCGCGCTGAATACTGAATCAGCGTGGCTATTTGCCGAAGTCGGCGTGAAGCGTATCCGCGCCGGCGTGCTTGGCAGCATCAAAGGAGCGCTCGAGACTGTGTTTGGTCGCGATGCGTTGAATGCGCTCGAAGGTACTGGCATGATGGGAACTCTCGTCGCGGCCAGTATCGTCATCGGCGTAATTCTCGTGGCCGCGATCGGATTTAGAGTCGTCGCCCTCGCGTCGCGTCGTCGGAGATCGTAGCAGTGCGCGCCCTGATGATGGTCGCGCTCTTGCCATTTGTGGGCATCAGCACCGGAGCGCGAGCGCAAGCGGACACTGCTCGAAAGGCTGACAGCGCTCGGGTCGCAGACAAGCCGCAGGTCGAACGAGCGCCGGAGTCGAAATCTCGCGACTTCGGCGCTCTCTCCGATGTGCTGGAGAAAGTTCGTGAAAACTCGCTGGTGCCAAAGCTCCCTGCCGCGGACGCTATCACCAAAGGCGACCTAACGATTGAATCGGGACAGACGGTGACGGGACCCGTCGTTGTTTATGGTGGAACACTCAGAGTGCTTGGCCGAGTGAATGGCGACGCGATCGCTTTGGGTGGTGACGTCGTTGTGGGCCAAGGCGGCCAGGTCTCGGGCAACGCCGTAGCTGTCGAAGGCAATGTCAGACGCGACGGAACAGTCGATGGCGAAGTGCGCGCCTTGGCGGGCGTGCTGACCGATGATGCTGTCGAGCCGATCGTCGACGTCGAGTCACGGAGTCCTGCGTCAGACGTCAAGCTTGCTGCGAGTTGGCTCTGTGTTTTGCTCGTCATCGGCGTGGGAATCCTCGTCTTCGCGCAACCATATCTCGAGGGCGTCGTCGACACGCTGGAAACGCGTTTCTGGCGCTCGTTTGCGGTTGGACTGGCTGGTGAGCTGGCTGCGTTTCCTGTGCTGGTGCTCATGATCGTCGCGCTATGCATCACGGTCATCGGCATTCTGCTCATTCCGTTCGCCGTCGTCGCCTACGTGCTCGCGCTCGCCGGTCTCTTGACGCTTGGTTTCGTCGCGATCGCCCGCTTGACTGGTGGCGCGCTGGGAGGCGACGCTGTGCGCCGGCTTTCGGCGCGTGGCAGTGCGCTCCGCGGCGTAGTGATTGGCATGCTGATTTTGTTAGGCATGTGGATCATCGCGGGGGCACTGTCCGGATTGCCTGTCGTCGGCGCCCTGCTCCGCGCTGTCGCCGTCATGGTGACGTTTGTCGCTGTCACGGCCGGGCTCGGGGCGACGATCTTGTCACGCGCGGGCACGCGCTCTGTCGAAGCGACAGCAGCGAAGCCAGTTGAGCCGGCTGTCTGGCAAACGCCGACACCTGTGACGGGAGTTGCTGCCGCGCGCCGCCCGGCAAGCACGCGCAAGCACGAGCCCGTATGACGCGCGAGTTTGTGTTAGGCGGCGCCCTTCTCGTGGCGTCGCTTCCGCTGTCGGCTCAATCGTGGCAGACCCTGTCAGTCGAACGCGCGAAGCTGCCCAAAGCCGAACTATCAGTCGTGGTACGGCAGCACGCGGGAAAATTCAGCATCAAGCCTTCGCGCGACAGCGTGCGCTATCGCGCAACGCTGCGATACGACGCACAGGCTCTCGAGCCGATTTATCGCTACGACGCCGACAGCGGAGCGCTGCGACTTGGCACGCGTGAACGGCAGGGCGTCAGCGGCGGTCGCCGCTCGGGCAACTTGGATATCACGTTAGGTGCGATCGGAACGCTCGCCATTGACGTGCAGGCGAATGCTGCGGAAACGCAGCTAGATCTCACCGGGCTTCCGATCACATCGCTTGCCGTCTCGTCGGGCGCCAGCGACACGCGCGTCCGCTTCGACCGGCCGAATCCGGTTCGCATGAAGAGCCTAACGCTCTCGACCGGTGCCGCATCGATCCTTGTCGATCGTCTGGGCAACGCGAATGCCGACGAGATCATCGTGCGGGCCGGCGTCGGTGAGATCGAGCTGGATATGGCCGGCACGTGGCTGCACGACACCGAGTTGCGCGCCGAAGTTTCGCTTGGCGTCCTAACGATTCGTGTGCCTACCGATGTTGGCGTACGCGTGGAAACGTCGCGTGTGCTCGCCTCCTTCTCGCACGAAGGGCTGAGCGAACAGGGGGGAGCGTACGTGAGCGACAACTGGGAGAGCGCCACGCACAAGCTGCGCATCTACGCGCAGACCGTCGTTGGCTTTCTGAGCGTCGAGCGGCGTTAGCGCCGAGCTAAAGCGGCCGCATCGTAACCGGCGCGCCGACCTCGGCGCCTAACGTGTGGGCGGCGTCGCCGTCGCGCAGCGCAATCTCCACGAGACCGCTGGATCCGACCATCGCGACCAGCGTTCCGGGCGCAACGTCATCGTATGTGACGCGCAGGGGCAACCGCCGCCGTGCGAATTCGACGATGTGGTCGCCGGTCGTCACGAGGTTCGTAACGAGATTCCCAAAACGGTCGATCGCGATGACCTCGCCCATGAGCGCACCGTCGGGGCTGCGCACCGCGTTTGGCGTGCGCCGAATGACTGGCGTGCTGAATGGTGTGCCGAGCGAGTCGATCGCCACGCCACGGGCGAGCGCGGCAGCCGCGGGTGCAAAGACGTCGCGACCGTGAAATGTCGGCGACGCGTGAGCCGGGATCGCGAGCTTCACCGCGTGAGCGTCGCTCGTCAGCAACGCGGGGCTGAGCACGCCGTTGTCGGGTCCGACGACAAAGCGCCCCTCGCTCGCGACTGCGAGCGCCGCGCGCTCGCTCCCCACGCCGGGATCGACGATCACGAGATGCACGGTTTGCGCCGGGAAGCGCCGCCAGTAGCGAGCCACAGCCAGTCGAGCGCGCTCCACGTTCTGCGGCGGCACGTCGTGCGACAGGTCCACGACTTCCACGTTAGGCGCGAGGTCGTACAGGACACCCTTCATCTCCGCCACATACCCGTCGGCCGTGCCGAAGTCGGTGAAGAGCGTGATGAGCGGGCGCACGCCGCCTCTCGCCAGTCAGGACGCTGGTGCGAGCGAGGCGCTGACGCGGTCCGCGAGCGCCGCGATGGCGCGCGCCGCGCCGGATTCGGGATCACTCACAACGATTGGCACTCCGCGGTCGCCACCTTCCATCATGCGTGGGGCGAACGGGATCTGAGCCAGCAGCGGCAGCTCGACCTCACTGGCGAGTCGCTCGCCGCCGCCGGACCCGAAGAGCGCCGACGGCTTGCCGCAGTGCGGGCATTCGAACCAGCTCATGTTCTCGACGATGCCTAACACAGGGATGTTCACGCGTTGGAACATCTTCACGCCGCGCAGCGCGTCGCCGACGGCGACGTCCTGTGGCGTGGTGACGATGAGCGCGCCGTGCACGTGCGTCGCCTGGGCGAGCGAGAGTTGCGCGTCTCCGGTGCCAGGCGGCATGTCGACAAGGAAGTAATCCAGTTCCCCCCAGCTGACGTCGCGCAGAAACTGCGTCACGATCTTCATGACGATCGGGCCGCGCCAGATCGCCGGCTGATCGCGCTCGATGAGGAAGCCTAACGAAATGACCTTGATGCCGTGCGCCTCCAACGGAATGATCCGCTCGCCCTGCACGGCGGGCGGACGGTCCACGCCGATCATGCGCGGCACGTTCGGTCCGTAGACGTCAGCGTCCATGAGCCCCACCCGCGCGCCACGTTGCGCCAGGGTTACCGCGAGATTCACCGCGATCGTCGACTTCCCTACTCCGCCCTTGCCGCTCGACACGGCGACGATGCTCCCGAGATGCGGATAGGCAACCGGCGTCGGCGCGGGAACAGCCTTTGGCGTCGGCGGCCGCGCGTCCATCACCGGGAGCATGCGCGACGCCGCCGGACGACTCGGCGGCGCTTCTGCTCGCGGTGCTGGCCCGTTCTTCGGCTTCACGTCGATCAGGACGTCGCGAACTCCATCCACAGCTTCAAGTGCATGACGTACGTCGCGCACGAGCTCGGCGTCGTCGTGCGGCGACAGCATCATCGTTAGGCGCACGCGGCCGTCGACGGAGGTGCCGACGTCACGCACCATCTCGTCGTCCACGACACTCGAGCCTGTGCGCGGATTCTTGACGGCTGCCAGCGCCGAGGCCAGCCGCTCCTGCAGTGTCGTCACGCCGGTACGCCGGCGTTGACGCGCCCTACGTGTACCCGCGCCGCCTCCAGCACGCGCTCGCGCACGTCATCGAGTGTTCCCGGGATCAACGCACCAGATGCTCGCGCGTGGCCACCACCACCGAACTGCCGCGCGAGAAGGTTCGCGTCCACGTCGCCTGTGCTGCGGAACGACACCTTCACCTTGCCATAGCCCAGATCGCGGAAGAAGAGGGCCAGGCGCGTCCCCGCGATCGAGCGCGGATGCTCCACGATCCCGTCCAGGTCTTCGGGACTCACGTCGTAACGCTCCAGCGCGTCCGCCGTGACGGAGATCCACGCGATCCCATGCTCCGTATCCACGCCTAACAAGTGCAGCGAGTCGCGCAGAAGGTGCAGCCGTCCCATCGAGAGCGAGGCGTAGATGCGCCGGAACATCTGCTCCGGATCTACGCCGGCGCGCATCAGCTCTGCGGCTATCATGTGAGCGCGAGGCGACGTGTTGCTATAGCGGAAGCCACCCGTATCGGTGAGGATCGCTGCGTATAACGCGTTCGCGATATCGGACGTGATGGTCAGCCCTAACGAGCGCGCCACGTCGAAGACAAGTTCCCCTGTCGCGCACGCGGATTCGTCAGTCAGGAGCACGCTGCCCGCGGCATCGCCGCCGGCCACGTGATGGTCCAACACGATGCGCGGGCATTTGAGCGCGCGAACAGCCGAGGCCAACTGGCCTAACCGCTTCATCTCGCTCACGTCCAGCACGAGCAGTGCGTCGATATTGCGCAACGCAGCCGCCCCCTCGGACGTGCGATCCGTGACGTCGTCAGTGAGTAGGAATCCGAAGAGCGCCGGCCAGGGCGTCGGATTCACGACGTGCGCCTGCATCCCCATCTGCGTGAGCAGGAGCGTCATCGCCGCCGCAGAGCCACATGCGTCACCGTCCGCATTCACATGCGTGGTGATCGCGACGCTGCGCGCCTGCTCGAGGAGCGGCACGATCTGAGCAATCGCGCGCTGTCGAGCTACGGGGATGTCGAGAAGGTCTGACGACACGAAGCAAGGTCAAAAGGAAGCGGCGCCTTGGACGGGCGCCGCTGTCAAAACTAACGATATGGCCCGGCCAGCGTCCTCATCCCGCCGTCCCCTCCGCGAGGGCCGCGCGCGAACGATGACGACCGTACACGAAGTAGATGACCAAACCGATCGCGAGCCAGATGATTAGGCGGAGCCATGTATCCCCAGGCAACGCTGTCATCATATAGCCGCAAATCAAGATCGACAGAATCGGCACTACCGGGACGAACGGCGTTCTGAAGGGACGGTGGAGTTCTGGCGAGCGGTACCGCAGCACAATGACGCCGGCACTGACGATCACGAAGGCTAACAGCGTGCCGATCGACACGAGCTGGCCGAGAATGTCGATCGGGAAGAGTCCCGCGATGACACCAGCGACGCAGCCGGTCAGGATCGTGGACACGTACGGCGTCTGGAACTTCGGGTGGACTTTGCCGAAGACTGCCGGGAGCAGCCCGTCGCGCGCCATCGAATAGAAGATGCGCGGCTGTCCGAGGAGCATAACGAGCACCACGGATGCAAGGCCCGCAATGGCACCTAACGAGACGATCGGCTTGAGCCAGGCGATTCCGGGCCCACCCTTGTCGATGGCGACATAGACAGGATTCGGTACGTTGAGCTCGGAGTAGTGCGCCATGCCCGTCATCACGAGCGACATCAGGATATACAACACTGTGCATATGGCGAGGGACCCGAGGATGCCGATTGGCAGATCGCGCTGCGGGTTCTTTGCCTCTTGCGCTGCAGTTGAAACGGCATCGAATCCGATGTAAGCGAAGAAGATCACGCCCGCGCCTCGCACGATTCCGCTCCATCCGAACTGCCCGAACTCACCCGAATTCGGCGGGATGAACGGCGTCCAGTTCGAGGGAGTGAGAAAGTTCAATCCGAAGCCAATCACGAGCAGCACGATTGCCATCTTCACCATCACGATGATGTTATTGACGCCGGCGGACTGCTTGATGCCGATCACCAGCAGTGTCGTTAGGATCGCCACGAGGGCTACCGCCGGGAAATTGATGATCGCGCCAGTCGCCTCCATGTTCAGGCCGCCCCCGGCGGCCCGTAGCGGCGCCGACGTGAGCGCGGCGGGGAGATTGATCCCCAGCGTATCCCTTAGAAATGCGACGAAGTAACCCGACCATCCGACCGAAACCGTGCCGGCGGCGAACAAATACTCGAGGATGAGATCCCAGCCGATGATCCACGCGAAGAGCTCGCCTAACGTGGCGTATCCGTATGTGTACGCCGAGCCGGCGATGGGGATGAGTGACGCAAACTCGGCATAACACAGTCCCGCGAAGAGGCACCCCAGTCCCGCGATGACAAAGGACAAGACGATCGCTGGCCCGGCGTACTGCGCGGCCGCGCTCCCTGTGAGCACGAAGATTCCCGCTCCGATGATCGCGCCGATGCCGAGCAGCGTGAGATTCAATGGCCCGAGCGCGCGACGAAGGGTCACCGCCTCTCCCGTTCCTTCGGCTTCGCGCATCAGGAGGTTGAGGGGCTTCTTGGTCCACAGACCCATGAGGAGTCTCCGTTACGTGAAGGAATCGGGGGCCGTGTCGCTTAATGCGACGCGGGCGACCGCTCGCCGCGATCGCCCGTTCCCCAATGAAGCAAGCGGCGCCATTCTCGGCGCATACCTGCCGTTTGTCAATGCTACGTCACGGGGTCATGAACAAAGCTGACAGCTAGAGCGAATAATTCGGCGCCTCTCTTGTGACGGTGACATCGTGCGGATGGGACTCACGCAGCCCCGCTGTTGTTATGCGCACGAACTGCGCGTCGAGACGTAATTCGCCGATCGATCCGCACCCGACATATCCCATTCCGCTGCGCAGACCGCCAACCATCTGATACAGCACATCGCCGACTGGGCCCTTGTAAGGCACGCGCCCTTCAATGCCTTCGGGAACGAGCTTCTTCGCCGACATCTCGCCTTCCTGGAAGTAGCGATCGGCGCTGCCATCCTGCATCGCGGATAGCGATCCCATTCCGCGAATCATCTTGAAGCGACGTCCTTCGAGGAGGAAAGATTCTCCAGGGCTTTCCTCAGTGCCGGCAAGCATGGAGCCCATCATAACGCTGCTCGCTCCAGCAGCGAGCGCCTTCACGATGTCGCCTGAATACTTGATGCCGCCGTCTGCGATGACGGGGACATCGCCCGATCCTTGCACGGCATCCAGGATCGCGGTGAGCTGCGGAACTCCCACGCCAGTTACAACTCGTGTGGTGCAGATCGACCCAGGACCCACGCCGACTTTCACAGCGTCCACGCCGCGTTCGACGAGTGCCTCCGCCCCTTCGCGTGTCGCGACGTTGCCGGCGACCAACTCTACATCGGGGAACGCCTGCCTAACGAGATCGACAGCCGTCAGCACGCCGTCGCTGTGCCCGTGCGCCGTGTCGATCACCAGAACATCAACGCCGGCACTAACGAGGGCCTTTGCTCGGTCGAGATAGTCCCCGCCAGCCCCGATCGCGGCCGCGACGCGCAGGCGTCCGTGGTGGTCCTTGTTGGCGTCCGGGAACTCGCGGCGCTTGTGAATGTCTTTGACGGTGATCAGTCCCTGGAGGTGTCCCGAAGGGTCCACGACGGGAAGCTTCTCGATGCGATGGTCGCCAAGTATGCGTTCCGCTTCGTCGAGCGTAGTGCCGATCGGAGCCGTCACCAACCCTTCGACCGTCATGACTTCACGAATCGGACGCTGAAGGTTGCGCTCGAACTGAAGGTCGCGGTTTGTGATGATGCCTACGAGACGCCCCTCGCCATCGACAATCGGCACGCCACTGATCTTGAAGCGCTTCATCAACGCCACTGCCTCGCGCAGCAGCGCGTTAGGCGCGAGCGTGATGGGATTGAGGATCATCCCGCTCTCCGAGCGCTTCACGCGATCGACCTCGGCCGCCTGACGATCGATCGACATGTTCTTGTGCAGCACGCCGATGCCACCGGCGCGCGCCATTGCGATCGCCATTTCGGACTCCGTGACGGTGTCCATAGCGGCCGAAATGAGCGGCACGTTGAGCACAATCTGTTTGGTGAAGCGGCTGATCGTGCTGACTTCGCGCGGATGCGTGACCGAATGTCGCGGGACGAGCAGAACGTCGTCGAAGGTCAGCGCGTGCTCGGCACGCACGCGCGGCGGCACTGGGATCGGGTCGTCTAAACGCAACGGCCCGCTCTCTGGCTTACCAGATGGAGCGGGCCGCGGTGGGGATTGAGTGGAGGTCGCCATAGCAAATTTTAGGCGCCTCTTGGCCGTGATGGTAGTGCTTATCCCGGCTCGCTCTCACCAGGCTGAGGTGGCAGCGGCGCCGCCGGTGGCGGCTCAGCAGGACGCGGTGGGACGTCGGCCTTTGGCTCGGGCGCGCGCGCCGAATTTCGAAAATCGCCGGCGACTGATTTCCCGGCTGCCGCTACGCCCTGCGCGACTCCTACGGCACTGCTCGCAACAGACTTCCCCGCTTCGGCCACTCCACTCAGCACTCCCACGGCTTTGTTGAGTAGGCTCATCGTCTCAGCCACTGCAGTCGCCGAGACTTTGCCGGCGCGGAGAGTCCCTTCAACGCCGTCAGTGAATCGATCGAGAAGACTCGGTGACGGCGTGGCCGGCGCGGCGTACTTCGATTCGAGAAAATCGGCGTAGTCGAGTACTTGATAGGCGCGGTCGTCGCCCATGGTCTCGAGCTTCTTGAGAATTCGTTCGCGCAAGTGTGGATGCATGGTAGTCCGAAGCTAAAAGGCCACAGCTCAAGGTTAAGAGCTATGGCCTACGTACTAAAGAGTAGAGTCGGCTGTTTCAGCTTGTCCAGCGAACGCTCCTGCCGCGCACGTCGACATGCACGTACGACGACCCACCTCGCCAATAGACGCCGAGGCCGCCCTCGAGCTCGGGGTATTTGCGCTCGACTTCTTCGACGGCCTTCACGATGATCGAGATGTCGCGCGAGTTGATGTAGCCGTTGCCGTCTGCATCGATGACGATATCGGCTGCCTCACCATACTGGTGCCGGCTGTCCTGCGCCGCATTGGGCAGGCGCCTGTTGTGCAGCGGCGTGCGGAAACCCGAGTGCACGTCGATGGTGAGCTGTGCGTCGACCAGGTTGCCGCGCTGATTGGCGATAGTCGCGACCACCAGCTCCAGCTTATCCAGCAGATCCGGTTCGAGCGCGACATAGCGCGGCCAAACCGTACTGCCATCGTGCGTGAGGAAGTCCTTCATCCGCAGGTGATCGGACACCTTGAGCTCTAGATCGTTAGGTCCGATCTCGAGGAACCCGCTGGGCCGCTCGCCGTCAGCTCTCCGCTCGCCGAGGTACCGGCCTATCCGGTAACCATTGAGCGACGAACCGCGCTTTTCTTCGAAAGGAACGAGTACGGCCAGCGCAGGGCCGTCGATCAGCGTGTGTGATTCCCCGCTCGCTGTCTCGAGAGCGAGCCTGTAGAAGCCGGGTTGATCGGGCGCGCGCAGCTCTTGAGCTACCGAGCGACTCGGCGTAGCGCTATCGGGGCCGCCGACACGCACCCAGCGCCACGAAATCGAATCGAGTGTACCGGCGATTTCGATCGGGTAGTCCACGGTCTCGTTCGGAAGAGCGACGCGCATGTGTACGCGGCCGCTCCAGCCGAAAGCATGCTGTGACGCCCGCGCGCGGATAGAGCCGATCGACCGCATTAGCATCGAGTCGCGGAGACTCATCGGCGAAGACGCGGCGAGACTTGCTCCGACGGCTAACAACGTCGCAACTGCGATGCTTATCGCACGACCAGCGCGCGATGAGCGCGCCGCCTCACGGCGTCGGTCGGCGTAGTTCGTCATCAGCTGCGCGCCCAGCGTGCGCGTTCGCCGCGCACGTCGACATGAACGAACGGCCCATGAAGGCGCGTGGCCTTGTAGATGGCCATGCCGCCAACCAGATCGGGAAACTCCTTCTCCACGCGCTCGAATGCCTTCGCTAGCACCGTCGCATCGGCCTTGGTTACGCGTCCGTCGCCATTGAGATCATCCATCCGGCCATCGCCGTTTGCATCGACGTATACATCTGCCGCGTCGCCGTATTGATGACGGCTGTCCCGCGCGCGTCCACGTCGAATGCCCTGCGCGTTGTACTGCGGTGTGCGGAAGCCGGACATGATCACCAAATGTGGGTCCTTCACGCCGACGCCGCGTAGTTCGTGCATCACAAGTTCCAGCTTTTCGACCAGCTCCTCGCGCAAAACGAGGTACTTCGGCCAGACAGGCTGTTGGTCGTGCGTGAGGAAATCCTTCAAGCGGAAATGCTCCGAGACGTGCGTGTCCTGATTCTCAACAGTCACTTCCACGAACCCTGCCGGTTGCTCGTCCTTCTTCCCACGACGCTCGCCGGGCCAATACCCGATGTGGTACGTGCCGATGCGGGAGCCCTGTTTCGCCGAGAACGGCAGCAATGAAATGAGGGCAAAACGCTGTCGCGTCAATGAGTCGACGGCGCTATACACCCCAGGCGCCAAATGGCTGCTATCGCCGAACAATCGTGTCAGCGCAGTAACCTCGAAGCGCGGCGTTTCGGCCGGGTGGACGAAAAGCGCGCGCAAAGCGCCGCTGCGCCCCACGAGAGCCCGTGTGAGCGCGCTATCGGCGCCGGCCGTCGGCCCGTTTTGGGCGGCCACAGGGGCCGCGCCAAGAACGGCGAGCAGCGCAATCGTTAGGTATTTTGTCCGTGCCGGGCGGTGCCGATCCGCCTTGCAAGTGTTTAGCTGCATAACGCGGCAACGTGTTCGGGTCCACGACGCGCCGCGATACCACCCGACCGTGGGGGAATGCGGCAGGGACTACACTTGCGGGACGCTCCCTCACTTCCGCCCGTAACCGAAATTGCACGGTGCGTGTCACACGACACACACAAACTGTATTTCCCGCCGTGGCGGGCGCGCTATGGTAACACCGAATTCAATAGATGTAAACGGGCGTCCCTACAGGCACGAGTTGATACAACGTCTCGATGTCTTCGTTCCTCAGTCGCACGCATCCGTGACTCACAGATCGCCCGATGGAGCTCGGCACATCGGTGCCGTGCAGTGCATAACCATCGCCGAGGTTCAAACGATGCGTGCCGACTACGCCTGAGAATTTTCTATTGTTGGTTCCGAAGGGTGGAATGAAAATTTTCCCATCTGCTACTATTTCCCGCCCCTCACCCCCCTCCAATACTTCAGCTCGCCCGTCGGTGAACTGCCTAACGATTTCGGCGTCGTCTACGAAGATCGTCGATCCGTCGGATAGCGGGATCGGAGCGCCACGTTTGAGCTGAACGGGCTGCGCTTTCTTCTTGTGCCCGATCTCGACGTAGTGCCAGTCGGGTGGCACCCAGAATGGGTCAGTCTCCTTGTTCTTGACGACGAGGCGGCCCCGTGGCGTTTCGAACTTCCACTCTGAGTCCTCCTTCGTTTTCCCCTTGGTGCTCTTGGCGAGGACTTTGCCGCTTCCGGTGGCGACGCGCGTCGTGAACACGACCTCATCCTTGCGCTTATACCACAATCGGTGATCGGCAATGCTGATCACGATGTACTGGTCCTCGTGGTCAGGGTCACGGCTCGTAGCCAGCGCGTCCTTGAGTGAATCCGCAGCGGACCCTGCCTTCCGGCGGGCGTCGTCAAGCACCTGCAGGTTGTCGTTGAATACCATGCGTGCCACGTCCCGCTCATAACGAGACGTTGCCGTCGCCGCGCTCACTGCGCCTAGCGACCCGAGCAGCAAAAGAACCGCGACAAGCAACCACGCTCCAAATGATTTCGCGTCGCTGCCTGTAGCCGCGGGTTCGGGAGTTTTCATCGGGCTCGTCATCAGTAAAAGTATACCTTCATTCCGGGACTAAGGTTCGGAGCTATCGCGCGCAGGTCGGCGCGATCCGCGCGCACCGATCCTGGCATCACGTAGCTCGAATCGGCCAACGGTCCCGCGTCCGGTGTGGCATAAATCACAGTCCCGTCCGACAGGATGACGCCGACGGGTCCGAGCCCGCCGCGCACAACCGTGTCGTTAGGTGCCGGAAGACCCCGGTCGCGAAACACCCACGCCGGCACGGCCCACCGCTGCCGAGCCGAGATCACGCGATCGACCGTGCGTTCACCACGCGGCGCGACGATGCGCACGGCACTCGGCCCGCTTCCAATGGCGCGCTCTGGTCCAATCCGAATCGGCATCGATCGCAAGACGGCACCGCTTCGTTGCAATCGCATCAGTCCGCTATCCACGACTATGGCGAGGTGGAGGTCTTGTTCTCCGCGCGCCTGACGACGCAGCAGCTCCATCATGACGCGCAGGCGATCCTTTTGGACCGCCATCTCGACGTCTACCCGCGTCTTCTCCACGTCGCTCATGTTCGAGCGGAGGCGTGCGGTCTCGCTGCTGTAACGCCACCAGCGGGAAAGGACCCAGCCGTTGGCCACAACGAGCAGCGCAATGATCAGAACGAGCGCGATGCTACCGCGCGGATAACGTTGTCGAAGGGCGCGCCAACGCTCTGCCATGGACTCCCTGAAGGTGCCGTACTCGCTGGTTGGGGGATCGGCCCGCCGATACTTTTCCCGTTCTGCCGCCGCCAAATGCCGCTCCCGCACAAATCTACCATGCACCGTAAGCGCCCTGTGGTGCTCATTGTGCTCGACGGCGTCGGTCACCGCGAGGAGCGCGAAGGCAACGCGGTCGCGCTTGCACGCATGCCCACATGGAACGGACTACTCGAGACGCGGCCCCACGCACTGATCAACACCTCGGGTAAGGCTGTCGGACTCCCCGCCGGTCAGATGGGGAACAGCGAAGTGGGGCACCTCAATCTCGGCGCCGGGCGTGTTGTGAAGCAGGACATGGTGCGGATCAGCGATGCCATCGCCGATGGTACGTTCTTCACGAACTCGACGCTAAAGGCAGCGTGCGCAGCGGCCCGAAACTCGGGGAATACGCTGCACCTCATGGGTCTGATCGGGAATGGCGGGGTGCACGCCCTCGACGAGCAGCTCTTTGCTTTGATCGATCTGACCGAGCGGGAGCGCGTGCCGCGTGTCGTCATTCACGCGCTGCTCGACGGCCGTGACACGCCGCCAACGTCTGGGCTGCGCTTTATGCAGGAAACCGTCGCGAAGGCCGAAGGGCGCGCCAGGATAGCCACGTTAGGCGGACGTTACTTCGGCATGGACCGCGACAATCGCTGGGAGCGCGTCAAGAAGTGGTATGACGCGATCGTTCTCGGACAAGGCACACGGGTCGAGGATCCCGTCGTCGCAATAGACGAAGCGTATGCGCGCGGCGAGACCGACGAATTCATTACGCCGGCCGTCTTACACGCCGACGGCAAGCCAGTCGGCACGATGCAGGACGGCGACGTGGTCTTCTGCTTCAACTTCCGCTCCGACCGCATGCGCCAGATCGTGCGCGCCTTGATGGATCCCGGTTTCGCGCGCTTCGATGTGAGCGGACGGCCGCGCCTAACGCTGTCGACGATGACACAGTACGACGAGACCTTCCCCTACCCCATCGCGTTTCCGCCGTTTTCGCTCGCCTGCGGGGTCTCGGAAGTCATCTCTCAGGCCGGCATGCGGCAGTTCCACACGTCCGAGACCGAGAAGTATCCGCACGTGACGTTCTTCTTCAACGGTGGGGTGGAGCATCCGTTTCCAAACGAGGACCGGCTGCTCGTGCCAAGCCCGAAGGTTGCCACGTACGACCTCAAGCCCGAAATGTCGGCCGTAGAGGTCACCGATGGGCTCTGCCGCGCCATCGAGGGCGAAACGTACGACTTCATCCTGTGTAACTACGCCAATGGCGACATGGTGGGCCACACCGGCGTGCTGGACGCCGCGATCCGGGCCGTGGAGTGCGTGGATCGCTGCCTAACGCGCGTCCTTGCATCCGCCGAGGCTGTTGGAGCCGCCGTCATCCTGACGGCGGACCACGGCAATTGCGAGATGATGATCGATCCCGTGACCGGCGGGCCGCACACGTCGCACACAACGAACCCCGTCCCGTTCACTATTGTTGATCCAGAAGGAGACCGGCCGATTCGATCCGGCGGAGCCCTCTGCGACGTGGGACCAACTCTGCTCGCCATGCTGGGACTCGAGCAACCGACTGACATGACAGGGCGCGATCTGCGCATCACCTAACGACTATGACCTTACGCATTGTCCGAACCGCAGCCATTGCCACGCTCGTTGCCGTAATTACTCAACGGGCCAACGCGCAGGTCGGCCACCCTCCCGATCACAGCCCGTATCGCGACGTCTCCATCAAGCACGCGCTCACGTACTTCGCCGGCTACTACACCGCCAGCAAAGACCCAGCTGGCGTCGCGCCCACATCCGCGCCGATGGTCGGTGCGCGCTACGCCATTCGACTCGGCGGGCCGGTGTACTTCACCGGCCGGCTCGCTGGCGTCTTCTCCGAACGCGACGTCGTCGACCCAACGCTGCCAACCGCGCAGCGGCGCCAGGGAACTACCAGCGTGCCACTCATGTTCGGCGACCTCGGATTCGATCTCGTGCTCACCGGCGCCAAGAGCTGGCATTCGCTACAGCCGGGCGTCAACGCGAGCGTCGGGCTCGCGGCCGACCTATCGGGCAAAACCGACAAGAGTCAGTACCGAGTCGGCGTGCCGTTCTTGCTCTCGTATGGGCCGTCGCTGCGCATCGTTCCGGGAGGCAATTGGAGTTGGCGCCTGGATCTGATCGATCACTATTTCCGCATCCGCTACCCGGAGTCGTATTTCCTCAAGACCGGACCCGACTCCACGTTCCTGCCGCCCAACGGCAAACGCACGGTCTGGCGGCACAATTGGGCGACGACGTTAGGCGTGTCGGTCGCGTTATTCCGTTAGGCTCAGTCGTGCCGACCGCCGAGCTCACTCGACGCGTGCGCTTCGCCGCGGCGCACCGCTACCGGCGGCCGGAGTGGGATGAGGCCAAGAACACCGCTGTCTTCGGACTCTGCGCGCGACCATCGTATCACGGCCACTCATACGTCTGCGACGTAACAGTCGCCGGCGACATCAATCCAGTCACAGGCTTCGTCGTAGATCTCGCGCAACTCGATACGATCCTCAAACGCGAGGTCGTCGAGCGCTTCGATCATCGCAACATCAATCTCGAAGTAGCTGACTTCGCCGACGGCGCCCTCGTGCCGACGGGGGAGAATCTCGCGCGCTTCATCTTCGATCGTGTGCAGCAGGCGATGAACGGCGCCGCACGCGTTGTCGAAGTACGCGTCGCCGAAGACGACACTTTGAGCACTTCGTTTCGTGGTTAGGCACGCCCATGGCTGATTCAGCTCAGACTCCCCGCGACGCTGCCGCAGCGGCGTCCCTCGATTCCGTCGAAGAGACACCAGTCTGGCTCGAGCTCAACGGCGCGCCAATCG
>CBQVAZ010000009.1:0-22010 GCA_967720205.1 uncultured Gemmatimonadaceae bacterium
ACGTACCACTGGCCGGTCGCGCGGATCGGGATGTGCACGATGCCCGCGTTGTCACTGCGGTAGCCGGTCGCGGCTATGCGCCCCCCGGCCAGCGTGCGTCCTCCGGCTACGACGTACTGATTCGGGACTGGTGCGCCATCCACCAGCACGCGCAGCCGAAGAGGAGCACCGCGCTCTAGCGAGTAAGGATTTGCGAGCGGAACCAACTCGGCTGCGTAGCCTAACGCCGTATTGTAGGCCTCGGACCGCGTATCACCGACTTGCACGAGCGCCTTAATGTGCTTTTGATATCGTTCGCGCGCTGCTTTACCGATTTCACCGCTCTCGCGGCGTGCCGCGAGGACGTCAGGGACACCGTCGCTCTCGAGATAGGCGTTGAAATCCTTGGGCTCGAGGCGTAGCTCGCGCGGCAGTGTTGAAACGCCTAACACGTAGGTGCCGGCCGCTCCCGTGGTGAAACGGAGCACGCTTGTGTCTCCCTTGTCCGACCAGGCGCGCATCTCGGGGTGCGTGCGCCCGGCCGGCCCGACCATACTCACATCACGCACGCGATCCCACGTGATCGAGTTCTCGCTGCGCGTGAACGTGCCGTTTATGATCCGCGCTCGCGACTCAGTGTTGGGTGACAGAAAGAAGGCGGCCGGCTTGATGAACAGGTCGTGCGCCGCGAGCGTGGCCGCTAGAGCAAGCAAGAGAGAGACAGCGATTACAGTCGCGCGTTTCATGGGATGACGTCGAGGCAGACGAGTTAACCGTTCGTGAGACGGTACACCGGGTCAGCAGTCGCCGCCAGGACGTGCGATTGTTGCCGTCGTGCGCTACTTTTTCTCATAAGCCATGCGCCCGCGCTCTCGCTTAATTCGCCCGTTTCGCGCTCTGACCGCGCTTCTCACGGTCTGGTGCCTCGGCTGCTCGGCTTTCGATCCGCTGATCTCTAAAGTTGCTGGCTCAGCATTGATGGACTGCGCGTCGGAAGGTCGCGGATCGACGAGCGCATTCGCAGCAATGAACGGCCAAGAACTGTCCGTCCGCGCCTCAGAGACAGACGAGGATCAGCGAGATTCGACCTGTGGCTGCCAATCGTGCCTCGCCCCGGCGCCCGCGACGCTAGCTGTCGCTCCTGCGCCGCCAGCGGCACCAGATGATCCGGTCAGCCGTTTCGCGGCGCCCCGCAGCATCGAGCGCGCACCGCTCGTTCCGCCGCCTCAATCCGTCGCCTAACAGGCGACGTGCGCCCGTCAGCCTGGATTTCGTCGTAGCAGACTAGCGTCCGCTGCGCGCTGACGAAGCTCGCACCGCGCACCAAGCCACTCACAATTCACTTGCGCAGCCCCGCGTTAGGCGGGACTGCACGGCGACCCACGCGGCTTTTCTCTATGTCAACATGCCTCCTCTCATTTATCCGTTCTCGTACAGTCGACACGCCCAAACGGCAATTGCCTCCGGCCGCCTTCTGGCTTTGCTCGTGTTGCTCTCCCCGCGCGGGGGCGCGCAATCCGCACGACTTGATAGTCGCGTCGCGATCACCCTGCGAGCTGTGCTTGACAGCGTGCGCCTGCGCCACCCACTCACCGAAGCGGCGAACGCGCGCGTGCGCGCCGCGCGCGGAAGCCGCCTCACAGCTGGCGCGTTAGGCAATCCCGTCCTGAGCTACGACGTGGAGAACGCGCCGTTTCCTGGAGGCACACTCGTCGGCCACATGTCGCGCGAAAACATGACGCGCGTAATGTTACCACTCGAGAGTGTCGTTCAACGCTTCCCGCGCGCCAGCCGCGCGGCGGCGGAGTTTCGCGCGGCAGAAGCCGACGCCAACGCCGAACGACAACGCCTTGCGCTCGACGCGACGCGCGCGTACTACCGCGCCGCACTCGCGCAGGTTGCTGTGAACGCAGCGCGGGACCTCGCCGCCTGGCTCGACTCGGTCGTTGCGTACAATCGCACGCGATACGAGGAAGGCGTCGCGGCTGAGGCTGATCTCATCCGTACCGAGCTGGAACGCGACCGCGCACTCGCCGACGCAACAATGCAGGAAGCCGACCTCGCCCGCGCCGCATCCGAGCTCGCGACATTTCTCGGCCCCGCTCCGCCAACAACAGCGATCGCTGTCGCAATTGATACTATGCCGCTTGCGATGACGATGAGGCTGCCGGACGCCTCCGCCGCCTTGTCTTTGCGGCCCGACATACGCGCCGCGCGGCAGCACCTAACGGTTATGAGCGTTGGAGTCGCGACAGAACGCAGCATGATCGTGCGCCAGCTTGGCGTCACCTTCGGCGCGAAACAGAGCGCCGGCACGACGTCCATGCTCGCCGGGATCAGCATGCCGCTGCCGCTGTTCGATCCGAACCGCGGCGAAATCGCGCGCGCCTCCGCGGAGCGGGACGCCGCAGGCTTCGAGCTCGCCGCGCTGGAGCGCAGTGCGCGCGCTCAGCTGGCGGGTGCACAGGAAGCGGCGCGCCTGTTAACAGACCGCGCCGTGCTTCTCGCTCGCGCCGCCGACGGAAGACCGGCGTTCCTGGCGCGCGCCGACGAGGCTCGACGCATCGCGTTAGGCGCATACCGCGAGGGCGCGGTTCCGCTCCTCCAAGTGATCGACGCCGCGCGCGCCTGGGGCGAAGCGCGGATGACCTTCTATCGCACGGTCTACGCGCAGCACGAGAGCATCGCCATGCTCTTGTTTGCCCGCGGCGACGATCTATTCACAGCACTCCCGGCGCTCGCCGCTCGCTGACCGAGGATCAAGTCATGTCATCTGCAAAAAGACTCACACTCCTGCTCGCTCTCGTCGCGGCCTGCTCCAATGAGCGCGAAGCTCCGGCGGATTCACGCAAGACCGACGACATGGCCGGCATGGACATGCCAGGCATGGGCCGATCCAAGGACTCGGCAGGCACTGGTGCCACGAAGCTGACCAGCGAGGTGCGACTCACCGCCGAACAGATCCGCCACGGCGGCATCGCCTGGCAGGCTGTCACGATGACAACTGCAGCCGCATCAGTAACTGTCCCGGGTCAGGTCGTGCCTAACGAAGACCGCACCGCGCGCCTTGGCGCTCCAGCCGGCGGGCGCATCATCGCAGTCCGTGTCCGGCCGGGCGACCGCGTCGCGCGTGGTCAGGTGCTCGTGACGATGCAAAGCCCCGAGGCTGGCGCAGCGCAATCCGACCTCGCCAAGGCGCAAGCCGAGGTCACGTCACGCCGGGCTGAAGCGGCGTATGCCAAGAGCGCGCGTGATCGCGCGGACCGATTGCTCGCGCTCAAAGCGATCCCACGCCAGGAGTACGAGCGTGCGATCGCCGACGACGAGCTCGCGCGCGGCGCGTTGGTACAGGCCGAAGCGGAGCTCACACGCGCGCGATCCTCAGCCGCGCAGCTAGGGGCAGCGGCCTCGGCGACAGGCGAGATCGCGCTGCGTTCTCCGATCGCTGGAGTCGTTCTGGCGCGCACGGCGGTACCCGGCACCGTTGTCGAAGCAGGCGCTCCATTGGCGATTGTCACCGATCCGCGAAACCTCTGGCTCACCATCGATGCGCCAGAGAGCCTAACGAGCGCCTTTCGGGTAGGAACCGTTCTGCGATTCTCCGTTCCCGCCTTCCCTGGCGAGAGCTTCGCAGCACGCACGGACGCGGTTGGGGCAGGACTCGACCCCGCGACGCGCACGCTTCCCGTCCGTGCGACCGTGGACAATCGGCGCGGACGATTAAAGCCCGAGATGTTGGCGACGGTAACGGCCGAAGGCGGGCACGCCGTCGCGGCCGCGATGCTGCCTGACGAAGCCGTGCAACTGCTTAACTCGAAGACCGTCGTGTTCATCGTGCGGCCGGATACGGCGGGCGGTGCACGATTCGTATGGCGCGAGGTCGAGGAAGGATCGCGCACTGGCGGTCGTGTGGCGATCACGCGTGGGCTCGCCGCCGGCGACGTCGTAGTCACCACAGGTTCGTTCGCGGTTAAGGCGGCATTCCAGAAGGGTCCGATACCCAAGATGGAGATGTGAGATGAGCGCCCCTCGCAATCTCATCGACCGCCTAATCGACGCGTCCATCCGACACCGCGGCGTAGTGATTGGCGCCACGCTCGTTCTCGCGAGTGCGGGCGTGTGGGCGTTCGCCACGCTCCACACCGACGCATTCCCGGACCTAACGCCGAATCAAGTGCTTGTCATGACTGAGGCGCCAGGTTTGTCGCAGTTCGAGGTGGAGAATCAGGTTACGTATCCGATGGAAGTCGCGATGCTTGGCCTCCCGCGCACGCACGAAGTGCGCTCCATCTCGAAGTCAGGGCTATCCGTCGTCACGGTGACGTTCGAGGACGACGTGGATCTCTACTTTGCGCGCACGCAAGTGCAGCAGCGCATGCAGGACGCCATGATGTCTCTGCCTAACGGCGTGGAACCTATGCTGGGGCCGCCCGCGACAGCCATGGGCGAGGTCTTTCAGTATCTCGTTGAAGCCGAGAGCGGTGCCCGCGACACGCTGACGCTGCTGCAGCTCACGGACGTGCAGCGATACGTCATTGCGCCGATGCTGCGCACGGTACCCGGCGTCGCTTCGGTCAATGCGTGGGGCGGACTGTTACGGCGGTTTGAAGTCCTCGCAGACCCGAGCAAGCTCACTGGTTTCGGACTCACGCTCGACGACCTCACGATGGCACTGCAACGGAACAATGCCAACTTCGGCGGCGGATACCTGGAGGATCGCGGCGAACGCCTAACGCTTCGTGGGTTGGGACGTGTCAGCGATACAACCGACATCGCGAACGTCGTCGTCGCGACGCGCGGCACGACGCCCGTGTACGTGCGCGACGTGGCCCGCGTCACCCTCGGTGCCGCGCCACGGTATGGCGCCGTGACGCGCGATGGCCAGGGCGAGGCGCTCTCGGCGGTCGTCATCATTCTCAAAGGATCCAACGGCCGCGAAGTGGTCAAGCGCGTACAGCGCCGTCTCGACGAAGTCCGGCGAGTGCTCCCGCAGGGAGTCAGCGTGCACCCGTTCTACAACCAGGGAGACGTGGTGAAGCGCACGACGCGCACCGTATTCCTGAATCTGCTGGAGGGAGCGCTGCTCGTCACAGCGATTCTGTTTCTGTTTCTGCGAACGTTTCGCGCCTCGCTACTCACGGCGTCCGTCATTCCACTCGCGCTGCTTTTCGCGTTTCTCGCGATGAAGCGCTTTGGGATGACAGCGAATCTCATGTCGCTCGGCGCGCTCGACTTCGGGTTGCTCGTCGACGCGTCGGTGGTGATGATGGAAAACTTCGTTCGCCGCCTCCACGGGCATGGTGACCTCACGCCAGACGTTAGGCGCGACCTCATCCGCGAGGCCGCGTTCGAGGTGGGCCGGCCTGTCGTCTTCGGTGTCGCCATCATCGTTGCCGTCTACGTTCCCATCTTCACGCTCCAAGGGCTCGAAGGGCGCATGTTCCGCCCGATGGCGTTCACGGTGTGCGCCGCCGTCTTTGGATCGCTTCTCCTCGCGCTCACGTATGTGCCAGCTGTTGCGACCTTCGCATTGAGGCCGCGTCGCGCCATCGTCGCGGACAGCGAAGACACGCACTGGTTCGTGGCGCTGCGTGCTCGTTATGAGCGCGCGCTTGAATGGGCCCTTACGAATCGGCGCCGAATCGTCGCCGGCGCGCTCGGCGCGCTCGCCGTTGCATTGGCATCGGTTCCATTCCTTGGGACCGAGTTCATGCCCAAGCTCGACGAAGGATATCTCCTGATCGAGACACGCCGTGTTCCCAGTACGTCCCTGCCGCAGGGCGTGGCAATCTCCGAAGAAGTCGAGCGCACACTGCGAACCTTTCCGGAGGTCACGCGCGTGGTCACGAACCTCGGGCGCCCGCACGAGGCGACGGAGACGATGGCGCTCAATCTCGGCGACGTATACGTCACGCTCAAACCTCGGCGCGAGTGGCGCGCCAGATCGCTCAACGCATTGATCGAGCAGATGGACGCGGCGCTCGCCGAGATTCCCGGGCTAGACTACGAATTCAGCGCACCGATGCGCATGCGACTCGATGAAGTCATCTCCGGAGTGCGCAGCGACCTCGGGATCAAGATCTACGGCGACAGCCTGCCGCTGCTGCAAGAGAAAGCCGCTGAGGTAGAGCGCGTCGTCGCGGGAATTCCCGGTGCGGAAGATGTGTCTGTCGGAGTGAGTGCGGGCGCGATGCAGCTCGAATTCGATGTGGACCGCATGGCAGTCGCCCGTTATGGGCTCAACGTTGCCGATGTGCGCGACGCCGTAGAGACAGGTGTGGGAGGTATCGAGGCTAGCCAAGTCGTTACTGGGCGGCGTACGTATCCGATTGTAGTGCGGCTCGACGCCCCCTACCGCTCGACTCCCGAAGCTGTTGGACAGACGCTCATCCGCACGCCCGAGGGAGGCGTCGTGACGCTCTCGCAAGTCGCGCGGCTGCGCACGGTCGAAGCGCCCGAAGTGATCGACCACGAGGGCGCGCAGCGATACGTGGTCGTGAAGAGCAACGTGCGTGGGCGCGACCTGGGCGGTTTCGTGGCAGACGTTAGGCACGTGATTGAGGGGCGCGTGATGTTGCCGGCCGGCTACTTCATTACATATGGCGGGCAGTTCGAGAACCAGCAGCGCGCCACGCGTCGGCTCGCGCTGGTCGTGCCGCTCGTGCTCCTGTTGATCGGCGGCCTCCTGTACACGACTTTTGGGACCGTGCGGCATGCGCTGCTCGTTATGCTCAACGTTCCCTTTGCGCTGGTCGGTGGCGTAGCCGCGCTCTGGCTGCGCGGACTCAACCTCAACCTGAGCGCGTCGGTCGGGTTCATCGCGTTATTCGGTGTCGCCGTGCTGAACGGCGTGGTACTCATCACGTACATCAACCAGCTGCGTGCGTCGGGCAGCTCGTTAGGAGCCGCCGTGCGAGAAGGCGCCCTGGTCCGCTTCCGACCGGTGTTGATGACCGCGCTGGTGGCGAGCGTCGGGTTCATTCCGATGGCGATCTCCACGGGCGCTGGCGCCGAGATCCAGCGGCCGCTCGCTTCGGTCGTAATCGGCGGGCTCCTGTCGTCCACGGTGCTAACGCTGCTCGTTTTGCCGACTGTGTACGCGTGGGTTGAAGAGCGGCGGGCACTCAATCGACCAGTGGCGCCCGCGTTAGGTTCGCTGGAGACTGCGTGAGCACAGCGACCGCGAGCGAAAGGGCGCGCCTGCTCGCGCGGGGAGTCTGCCTCGAGGTCCTGACGATTGCGTGGAACGCGATCGAGGCCCTCGTTGCAATCGGTGCCGGGATCGCCTCTGGAAGTGTCGCCCTCATGGGCTTCGGTCTGGACAGCATCATCGAATCGATATCTGGTGTCGCTCTCTATCGACGACTTGCGTTCGAGTTGCGGGGAGCGAGTGAGGCAGAAAGCGAATCCAGTGAGCGACGCGCACTCTGGTTCGTTGGAATCAGCTTTTATCTCATAGCGGCATACGTTCTTTATGACGCGGTGACGTCGCTCATGAAGCGAAGCGCGCCTGAGTCGTCTCCTCTAGGAGTCGGTCTTGCCGCTGTGTCGCTTGTCGTCATGCCACTTCTCGCGTGGGCGAAACTTCGGACAGGCAAAGCGCTAGGCAGCCGGGCGTTGGTCGCAGACGCCGCGGAGACGCTCGTGTGTGCCTACCTGTCGTTCGCATTGCTGCTGGGACTCGGGCTCAACGCGGCGTTAGGCTGGTGGTGGGCCGATCCTATAGCAGCGCTGCTCATGCTCCCGCTGATTGTAAGGGAAGGGAACGAAGCAATTGAATCAGCGCGCAGTGAAGGCAAAACTCACTGACACATACTCGTATGTACCGGGCTTCCGCCCTCGTTAGGACTGCGGCACTGGCAACCGAACAGGCCGGATCCACGACCGCAGGTAATGCGTGACGCCTTTGAGGTCACGCCCGGCGCAACGAAAGGCTATGTGTCCATCCGGTCGAACGAGATACTGTGCGGCGTCCTTAACGCCAAGAAGGCGCATCAGGCCGCCGTCCGAGTCGACCAGGTGGTTCGCACTCGCATGTGTCGTTAGGTAGCGAACGGTCACGAGGCCGTCGTCGAGCAGCATCGCCGCTCGAAGTGGTTCGAGATTCCAGCGGTCGGGCGCTCCACAAAGCAACAGGTGAAAGCGCGCCCCGACGACCTCGTCGTGCAAGGTGGTCTTCCGTCCGCTGACGGTGAGCGAGGCATCAGGCAGGCGATCGCCGGCTCGCGGCCCCGCTCTAAGTTTCGGAGTTGCCTCGAGCACGGCTGGGCTGCGTCTGTAACGAATGTCCAGCTCCGAAATGAAGCGGAAAGCGTACGTGCGCAGGCGTTTGGAGCCTAACACGGTCGGGATGACAATTCCCGGCACTGTTCGACGCAGCCACGCTGCGAACACGTTAGGTGAGAGCGAGCGCACCACGAAGCTGAAGGCGCGGTCGGTATAGCGCAGCAGCATGCGACCGACCGGCCAACGCTCCGTGTCGTACGTGTCGAGCAGCTTCTCATCGACCGCCCCACGTGTGACGAGCGCGAGCCTCCATCCCAAGCTCCATGCGTCCTGGATGCCGGTGTTCATCCCCTGCGCGCCGACGGGACTGTGGATATGCGCGGCGTCACCCGCCAGGAAGACGCGGCCGCGGCGATACTGCGCTGCCTGGCGATGGTGTAAGCGAAAGTGTGTCAGCCACGCCGGCGAATGAGCGCGCACGCTACCGCCTGTCGCGCCATCAATCGCAACCTGCAACTCATCGAGCGCTAGGTCGCCAGCCAACGGCTGGTCTTGATGCCCTGGCTCACGTTGCGACGCGGCGGCGTTGCGCGCAGACATCGCAATCACGCGCCACGTTGTTGGGCGACCAAGCGGAAAGAACATCGCAATCCCACCGCCGCCGACGAATGGGTGGATCGAGCCGATCGACAACCAGACGTTAGGCGCTGCGTCCGCTTCGATATCTCCCAACATGAAATCCTGGAGGTACGCGTCTCCCTCGAAGGGGATGCCTGCTCGCTTACGCACGGTGCTGTGCGCTCCATCGCAGCCGACAAGGTACTGAGTGTGAACGTGTTCGGTTCGCCCGTTGGCGTCACGCAGCACACAAGCAATGCCTGACGAGTCCTCGTTGAATTCAATGAGTTCAACCTCACGCTCGATCCTGACGCCGCGCGCCGTCAGGTGTTGCGTGAGAAGCCCTTCGGTCTCGGCCTGAGAAACGAACAGGATGTACGGATAGCGTGTGTCCTCGGCGCCGAAGTCACTCAGCGAGACGGGTGGCGCGACGCGGCCCTCCACATGCAGCGTGATCGTGGCGCTCTTGTTGCCCCGCGCGACGAGCGCGTCACCAAGCCCAAAGCGCTGCAGAATCTCGAGGCTGCGAGCCTGTACACCGAGCGCACGGGACTCGCGCACGCGGTCGCTCGAGCGGTCGATGATCCGGAAGGGTGTCCCGAATTGATCGAGCTGCGCGGCTAGCGTCAGACCGGTGGGCCCTGCCCCGACGATGAGTACAGCTGGTTTCACGCCCCTCCCAGCACTCGTGGAATGTCAACGCGCGGGAACTATTTCCGCATCCATGCATCGTTCAAATACGGCGGCCGGCCGCAGAGCTTCCACAAACAGGTCAGGAGATGACGATGCGGTACGCACTTATAGCCACCGGTCTCATGCTCGCGACGAGCGCCGCGAGTGCGCAAGGCAACCCAAGCAAGAGTGAGCAGCACGCCATCATCGCGCTTCCGGAGAAAATTTCGTGGGCTGCGGCTCCTTCCATCCTTCCTCGCGGTGCCGAGCTGGCCGTTGTTGAAGGTGATCCCTCAAAGGAGGGAGCGTTCACGATGCGCCTGCGTATGCCCGACGGCTATCGCATTCCCGCGCACTTCCATCCCGTCGTCGAACACGTCACTGTCATTCAAGGCACTTTCCGCGTCGGAATGGGAGACAAGTTCGATCCCGCAACACTCAGCGATCTGCCGACCGGCACCTTCGCAGCCCTCGCTCCAGGAGTTCGCCATTTTGCGGCGGCCAAGGGTGAGACGGTGATTCAACTGCACGGCGTTGGCCCTTGGAGCCTGACCTACGTCAACCCTGCCGATGATCCGCGCAAGCAGGGGCAATAGTCCGCGTGTCGACAACAGCGCTCGAGCCTAACGCGAACGCGACGCGGAGCGTGCCGGTGGCCTGGAACCCGCCGTCTGCCGAGACCGCGGAGTGGTTCGAGCGCTGCGTCCTCGGCGTCCTTCCGGATCTCGTGTGCGCCGCTCGGCGCCTAACGAAAAACGATGCAGATGCCGAGGATCTGGTCGCGGAAGCCGTCGCCAAAGCATGGCTCGGCCTCACGACGCTCGAAGACCGCAGCCGCTTCCGCGGATGGATCTTCCGCATTTTGACAAACGACTTCCTCGCCCAGCGCCGATCGCGCATGAGTCGCTTCGAGACGGAACCACTGCCTGACGAGAGCGGCTACTTCTCTCTCTTCGAGCAACTGCATCAACCATTTCTGCTCTGGTGGAGTAGCCCGGAGAAGGATTTTCTGGACAAGCTGCTGCGCGAAGACCTCGTCCGCGCCATCGACAGAGTCCCGGAAACGTTTCGCCTCGTTGTGATTCTGGTCGACGTTTATGGCCTTTCGTATCAAGAAGTCGCCGATGCCCTCGGAGTTCCAATAGGAACGGTCAGATCGCGTCTGGCACGAGCACGCTCGACTCTTCAAAAGGCGCTGTGGGAGCACGCTCGGGACGCCGGCGTGCGCACGCAACGCAAAAAAACGGAAAACACATGAGTAACTCCGAAACGATCAACTGCGAAGAAGCGCTTCGGCTGCTGGCCGTGTATCTCGACGGCGAGCTTCACGGCGCCGAGCACATGAGCGTGGAGCATCACCTCAAGACATGCCGCAGTTGTTACTCTCGGGGCGAGTTCGAACGGCGCTTGAAGTCAGAGCTCAGTCACCTCGGCAGAGACGACGTTAGGCCCGCGTTCGAACAGCACATCCATCAACTCATCACTCAGTTCACCGCGTCGCCGGCCAAGCCGTCGCGCGACGACTAAGTGGAGGCCAAATGGTCGCGATACTCTCCAATCAGCGCGACGTGATTCTGGACGCGGTGCGACGCATGTACACCGACGTCGCGACAGAACCCGAACGCGGCTTTCACTTCCCCACGGGGCGCGCGGCGTGCGAGTTCGTGGGCTATCCAAATGAGCAGCTGGATGCGGTCCCGGCGACCGCGCTGGAGTCCTTTGCGGGCGTGGGATATCCATTCGCCGCCTCGGTGATCCGATTGGGGGATACCGTCCTCGATATCGGATCGGGGGCCGGAACAGACGCGCTCATCGCGAGCACGCTCGTCGGAGCGGCGGGTCGCGTGATCGCGCTCGATATGACGGATGCGATGCGCGCAAAGCTACGTGACAATGCCAAGGCTGCCGGCGCGACCAATATCGAGATACTGGAAGGCAACGCCGAAGACTTGCCGTTGCCTAACGAATGTGTCGACGTGGTGACGACGAACGGGGTGCTCAACCTCGTTCCGGACAAGCCACGCGCGATTCGCGAGATCGCGCGCGTGCTGGCCAGCGCTGGCTGGCTGCAGTTGGCAGACATCGTGGTCGAGTCGCTGCCGTCGGAGGCATGCCGCGCACAACCGAAACTGTGGGCCGAGTGTGTGGTCGGTGCCACGACCCTCGCAGCGTACGTCGACGAGTTCACGGCTGCCGGCCTCAACGACTTCGAGATCATCAATCGCGTCGATTACTTCAGCGCGAGCTCGAGCGCCGAGACGAGGAAGGTGGCGGGTTCATTCGGGGCGCATAGCATTGTGCTTCGCGGACGCAAGATCTAAAGGCTGCGCGCGGTAGCATCCATCGCGCGTTAGGCAAACCGCATCATTAGCTGAGAGTGCCGCATGTCTGCAACCGTCGCACAGACCGACTTCGACCGCGCAAAAGCGGAGGCATTTGCCGCGCGCTTCCTCGCGGCGCTGAACAACGGCGCGCTCTGCCTCATGGCGTCGGTCGGCCATCGCACGGGACTATTCGACGCTATGAGCAAAGCGCCGTCTGGTACGTCGCAAGCGATCGCGCTCTCCGCAGGGCTGAACGAGCGCTATGTCCGCGAGTGGCTCGGCGCGATGCTCACCGCGGGCGTTCTCGAGTACGACCAGGCCACCGCCCGCTTCTCGCTGCCCGCGGAGCATGCCGCTTTTCTAACTCGTGCCGCGGCGGCCGACAACATGGCTGTCTTTGCGCAATACATCGGCGTTCTGGGCGCGGTCGAGGATGATATCGTCGACTGTTTCCGGAATGGCGGCGGGGTGCCTTACGAGAGGTTCCCACGATTCCACGAGGTGATGGCGGAGGATAGCGGGCAGTCAGTCATGTCCACGCTCGAATCCCACATCCTGCCGCTCGTGACTGGGCTAACTCATCGACTGGCGCACGGTATTCGTGTGCTCGATGCGGGATGCGGACGTGGCCGCGTCTTGAATCGGCTGGCCGAGTCGTTTCCCCGGAGCACCTTTGTGGGGATGGATCTCTCGACCGCCGCTATTTCTTTGGCGATCGAAGAGGCAGCGGGGAAAGGGCTGGGCAACGTCGAGTTTCTCTCCGTGGATCTGAGCGCGTTCGACAACACCGCCGAACCGGAAGCATTCGATTTCATCACTACGTTCGACGCGATCCACGATCAGGCCAAGCCGCTCAATGTTCTGAAAGGCATTCATCGCGCCCTCAAGCCGTACGGTGTGTACTTGATGCAGGACATCAGCGGCACGGGGCACGTGCACGAGGATGTGGCGCATCCCATTGGGACCTTCCTGTACACAGTGTCGTGCATGCACTGCATGACCGTCTCGCTTGCGCAAGGCGGCGAAGGACTTGGGGCAATGTGGGGCGAGGTCAAAACGCGCGACTATCTCGCGCGTGCCGGCTTTCGCTCGGTGGAAACGCACCATCTTGCGCATGACATACAGAACAACTGGTACGTGGTGAGGAAATGACGTCGCGTCTCGGTCAAATACGTTAGGCAGCCGGTCGAACCGAGCTGCCTACGCTCCGTGACCCTAGCAGACGTGCAGTTGCTGTACGCGTACAACCGCTGGGCCAATGCACGTCTTCTCGTTGCTGCGTCTCCCTTGTCGGGTGCATTGCTCGACAAAAACCTCAGTAGCAGTCATCAGTCGATGTTCGCGACGCTGCGCCACATCGCGTGGGGTGAGTGGCTGTGGCTCGACCGATGGCGCGAGCGCCAGGCAACGGGCAACAACCCCATAGAGTGCGCCGACCTAACGACGCTGCGCGTGCGCTGGCGTGCAATCGAGGAAGAACAAACGCAGTTCCTTTCGAGCATCGCGCCCGCGGACCTCGAGCGTCTGATCAGCTACGAGAACCCAGTCGGCACGCGCTGGGCGTACAGTTTGCGGCAGATGCTGCAGCACGTCGTCAACCATTCGACGTATCACCGAGGCCAGGTTGCCGGCATGCTGCGCCAGGTCGGCGCAACGCCGCCGGCGACCGATCTCTTGGTATACGTCGACGAGCTCGCGGAACGCGCGCGCATGCCTGAGGGCACTCGCTAGGCTTGAGTTATCGAGGCCTACATGTGGGCGCATCATTCGGTTGCACGACGAGTCAGTCTCGTGCCTAACGCTGTGGCCACATGCGCCTCCCTCCCCAGTGGTGCCAGGGTGTCGCCTTATCCTTGACCAGGAGGCGGACGCACAGTATTCCCAATGGATGGCTGACGTGCTCGAGCGCTTCCGATCCGCTGTCGCCGACCGCTACACCATTGAGCGAGAGCTCGGCCAGGGGGGCATGGCCTGGGTGTATCTCGCGCAAGACCTGAAGCACCGCCGCCCCGTCGCGATCAAGGTGCTGCGGCCCGAGCTAGGCGAGGCGATTGGCGCCGATCGCTTCATGCTCGAAATCGAGACCGCTGCCAAGCTCACTCATCCGCACATCCTTCCGCTGCACGACTCGGGAGAAGCGGCAGGACTCCTGTATTACGTCATGCCCTTCATCGAGGGCGAGTCCCTGCGCGACCGGCTTCAGCGCGAAATCCAACTCCCAGTGGACGACGCGCTCAAGATCACACGCGAGGTGGCCGACGCGCTCGCGTACGCGCACTCGTGCGGCGTAGTGCATCGCGATGTGAAGCCGGAGAACATCCTCCTCAAGTCGGGGCACGCATTCATCGCCGATTTCGGAATCGCGCGCGCCATTTCCGCTGCTGGCGGCGATAGGCTCACGCAGACGGGACTCTCCCTCGGAACGCCAGCCTACATGAGCCCCGAGCAGGTTGAGGGCGCCGTACACATCGACGGGCGGAGCGATCTGTACAGCCTGGCCTGTGTGCTCTACGAATCCCTGGCGGGAGAAACGCCGTTCCACGGGCCTAACGCGCAGGCGATTTTTGCGCGGAGGATGACGAACCCGGTTCCGGCGCTGCGTGCGGTTCGGCAGCAGGTTCCCGAGCACGTGGAGCACGCGATAACGCGGGCGCTTGCGCTGACGCCCGCGGATCGCTTCACGACCACGTCGCAGTTCGCCGACGCGCTCACCGGCGCAGCGACTGCGCCCTCGGTGCCCGCCGGAAGTCGAGCACGCGTGCGCCTAGCGGGAGCTATCGCGGCCAGCGTCGTGCTCATTGTCGCGGCGGCCGTGTTCGTTTGGAGGCGAACCTCGTCGAGCGACGGGCCGTTGTCGGCCGACAAAGTCGCGGTGCTTCCATTCGCGGTACGATCCGGCGGGAGCTTCGCCTATCTGGCCGAAGGGATGGTGGACCTACTGAGCCGAGACCTTGACGGAGCCGGCGATCTGCGCGCCGTTGATCCCGGGACGATACTGACCGCCGCGTCCCATGCCGGCAACGGTGACCTGCTTGACGTTAGGCGCGGCCGAAGCGTCGCGCGGCAAGTCGGTGCGGGATTGTACGTGCTGGGCAGTGTGAACTCCGTCGGGCCGCAGGTTCGCCTGCAGGCCGCGGTGTACGACGCATCCAGCGTCAGCGATAGTGCGCAAGCCGTAGCGTCGGTCGAGGGAGACAGTACGAAGCTCTTCGATCTCGTTGACAACCTCTCTCGGCAACTGATGGTGAAGCGTGGAAGCGGGCTCGCATCGCGTCTCGGTCAGACGGCCGCGATTACGACGCGTTCTCTCACGGCGCTCAAGGCGTACCTCGACGGTGAGCGTCGGCTACGCGCTGCAAGCTTGCAAGGACCCAAGCTCGACTCCGCCATAACGATGTTCCAGCAGGCGGTGGCCGAGGACAGTCTCTTCGCGCTAGCGCACTACCGAATGGCGGTGGCGGCTGGCTGGGCGGATCACCATGCGCTTTCCACTGCGGCCGCGTCGCGCGCGCTCACACTGAGCGATCGGCTTAACGCACGCGATCGCAGGCTGCTGGCTGCTTACGTCGACTTCCGCCGCGGCGCAGCGAATGATGCGGAACGGCAGTATCGCGCGATCCTCCAGGACTACCCAGACGATATGGAAGCGCGTTTTCAACTCGCCGACGTGCTGTACAACTACAATCCGCTACGAGGGCGACCACGCGGGGAGGCGCGCGAACCGTTCAACGAGGTGCTCGCGGTCGATCCCGGATTCCTTTGACCGATATGACCCATGTGGGACCTCGCCGTGCGCGAGGACGACTACGCGGCCGCAGCGTCGATGGTAAACCGAATGAAGTCTCCGCCGCCCTCCATGCAGATATTGCTCACTTTCGCGCGTGGCGATTCAGCGGCGCGCGCGGCCATTGTGGAGCGCGCGAAGGGCCTAGACTCACACCAGTCGCAGATCGCTGGTCGTTTTGTGGCCACGTTCCTCCAGGACTTTGCAGCCGCTGAATCACTCGCGCGGCTCGATTTGCAGGAGCGGAGGTCACTTCCCATTCGCCTGAGAGCACAGACTTTTCTCGCCTGGCTCGAGCTCGCCCGCGGACGTTGGACCGCCTCCAAAGCAGCGTTCGCGGCCGCGCAAAGAATGGACGAAACGTCTCCGCTCATCGCACAGCGGGCGATGGCCGCTTCGCTCCCGTTTCTGGCCGTGCCGCGATCTGACCTCGAGTCGATTCGGGCCGAGCTGGGGGCATGGAATCCAAGTGCCCAAGCAGCCGAGCCTAACGCGGGACTGGCAATCCGGCTCCAGCAGCAGCTGCGTCTCTACCTGCTGGGGTTGCTGAGCGCCCGCCTCGGCGACCAATCGAGCGCCACGCGGTTCGCCGCGGAGATCGAACGGACCGCGGCACCTCAGGAGGCACGCGACGTTATCCGCGGACTCGCGCAGACAGTACGCACCGACATCGCGGCGCAGAGCGGGCGCATCGCGCCGACAGGGCAGGTGGATCAGGGCGCGATACCGTTGGAACTTGTCAGCGTACGGCTCTTCACCAACGCGCGCGAGTACACGCTGGAGCACGCACGCTACTTACACGTCCTTCAACTGCGAGCGAAGGAGCAATACAACGAGGCGCTCCGCTGGATCGAAACGTCATTCCAGGGCTCTCCGAGCGAGATCGTCTACTTGGCGCCGATGCATCTGCTGAGCGGCGAGATATACGAGCGTCTTGGTGAACGTCAGAAGGCGCTCGACCACTATCGCCGTTTCGTTTCGCTCTGGCGCTATTGCGACGCCGCACTGCAGCCGCGCGTCGCGGAAGCCGAAACGGCTATCGCCCGCCTCGAGCGGCGCACCGGCTGAGCCTCCGCAGCCCGCCATCCCTCTGGGTGGCCGCTATGTCGTTAGGCCCTAGGCGTTCAAGTCATGCGCTCGTTAGGCCTGAACCTCGCAGCTCAACTTCGACAGCTCGGCTGCCCACTCGCCCTCGTCGCGCGGTTTACGCGCGCGGAAGTTGATGCCGAGCGTTCCAAACTTCGCCGCGCTGCCGGCCTGCGGAGCGCCAGTGAACACATCGCCCCGCCACGTTATCTCGAACCCTACGAACCCCGCTGCGACGACCGTCGCGCAAAGCTCTGCCTCCAGCAGAGCACCCGCGATTCAACCCTTCCAGAGATCGATGTTGCGCTTCGAGTTCTCACCCAGCGCCTTCTGCACGCTGATATCGCCGATCTGAATTCGACCAGTGGGCCTCAGTACGCGCGCCATCTCCTGGAGTCCAGCCAGCTTATCGGGAAAGAGATTCAGCACGCCATTGGAGATGACGACGTCAGCCCATCCATCCTCTACCGGAAGCGCCTCGGCGTAGCCACTTCGAAAGTCGACATTGACGAAACCGAGCTCCTTCGCGCTCGTCCGCGCACGGTCTAGCATCGCTGAAGTCATGTCCACGCCGATCACGTTTCCGGTCGCTGCGACCATGCGCGATGCGATGAGACTGTCGATGCCCGCACCACAACCGACGTCGACGACGCGCTCACCTGGCTCGAGCGTCCCCATGCTGAACGGATTCCCTGTGCCCGCAAAGGAGGAAATGCTGCGCTCAGGAATGCCGTCGAGCCACTCCTCGGCGTAGCCGAGCAGCCGAGCCCAAAGGGCGCCCGGTATGAAAGTGGAACCCTTGCTCCGGATGTGTCGCGACCGCGGTGTACTCCTCTTGGATAGCGTCACGCAGTTGGTCTACGTCCAACCCTGGGACGGGTCGCGCGACACCAGCGAGAGTTTGTCGAACGTCGGTCATGGACAACTGCCTAACGAGCCGGGGTGACTCCGCCGTACGCGCGTGCGGATCACGCTTCGCAGCTGTTCCTCTGTACGCTCCATTCCGGGGGTGGTGTTCGACGATATGCTGTCGCGCGGCGTGAAAGAGCTGTGCATCGTTCGAGCCGCGGAGCTGATGGCCACAAGAGCAGTCGACGATGCGCATGGAGCTCCAGAAAATGGGGTGGATGGGGTGGATGGGGTGGATGCGGCGATGCGGCGCTCGCTGCAACTACTACGGCGCTTGACCGCCAGCGGATTTCGCCTATTCTACTGATCGAACGAATAGGAGTAAATACAAAGTGTCTCAGCGCGAATTGAAAGACGCCCTCTATAGCCAGTTCGCCCGCATCGGCCACGCCCTGGCAAGTCCAAAACGCATCGAACTCCTCGACCTCCTGACTCAGGGAGAGCGAACGGTGGAAGGTCTCGCCGAGCAGGCAGCCATTCCGGTCAAGAACACGAGCGCACACCTGCGCGATCTGCATCACGCTCGGCTTGTCGAAACGCGCCGCGAGGGGACCTACATCTATTACAGGTTGGCGGAGGACGACGTCGCCGACTTCGTGCGCAGCTTTCAGGACCTCGCCCGGCAACGACTGGCGGAAGTCGAAAAAGTGGCGCGGCTGTATCTCGACGACCGCGATGAGCTAGAGCCCGTGACCCTGGACGAGCTGCACAAGCTTATGCGTGACGATCACGTCACCGTTATTGACGTTCGTCCGCGCGAAGAGTTCGAGGCCGGGCACATCCCTGGCGCACTGTCGATACCCGTTCCGGAGCTCAAACGCCGCGCGCCAGAGCTGCCCAAACGCAAGGAGATCATCGCGTATTGCCGAGGACCCTATTGCGTGTACGCACTGGAAGCAGTGAGTCTCCTCCGGAAGCAGGGCTTTCGCGCGCGCCGTGCCAGCGGAGGATTCCCCGAGTGGCGGAGCCGCGGCCTGCTCTCGGCGTTAGGCAAACGCCAAGCCGTCTCTCTGGCAGATCGCAAGCTGGCGCGGCGCACATGATCGTCCGCCAGTTCCTGCGCTACGTGCTCGAACGGATCGGCCGGTGACGTGCGCGGCGCACTGCTGCGCGATCGATGCGCAGTTCGACGCCCGAGTCGCGCAGAGGGATCTCGACAACTACCGCCGCAAGGGACCGAGTGCATCGACGCGCCAACTCGTGTCCGCCATTCGTCAGGCAGGCATCGCAGGTGCGGACCTGCTCGATGTAGGCGGCGGAATTGGCGCTATTGCCCACGAGCTACTCGTCGGTGGTGCCGCGTGTGCGACCATCGTCGACGGCAGCGCTGCCTACCTGGCGGCTGCGCGCGACGAAGCGGAACGCCGACAATCAAGCGCGCGTCTCCATTTGATCAGCGGTGATTTCGCTTCATTGTCGCCCGGTATCGACAACGCCGACGTAGTCACGCTCGACAAGGTCGTCTGCTGCTACCCAGACATGGAACGCCTGCTCGAGACGTCGGCGGCACACGCGGGGCGACTGCTGGGCATTGTTTATCCGCGCGATGCCTGGTGGGTGCGTCTCGTCAGCGGCGTCATAAACGCGATGTTCGCACTCAAGCGCAGCGCGTTTCGCGTCTACATCTTTTCGAATACAGCAATCGACAACACGATCCGTCGCGCTGGTCTCACACTACGATTCCAGCGGCGCGGAGTCCCGTGGGTCGTCGCACTGTACGAACGATCGAGCGCGGCGAAGTGAATCCGCCTTCGTTAGGCCTAAAGGCCAACTGGAGGCAATTCTCGCTACTTGTGCTCGTGAACGCCTTTGTCGGCGCGATGGTGGGGCTCGAACGCACGGTCCTCCCGCTCATAGCCGAGCAAGAGTTTGGCCTCGCCTCTCGTACCGCTGCTCTGTCGTTCATCGTTGCATTTGGTTTGGTAAAAGCAGCCTCGAACCTGTTCGCGGGATGGCTGGGCGACCGCTTTGGGCGTAAACGCATTCTTGTGGCAGGTTGGATCATCGGCGTCCCAGTACCGTTTCTCGTCATGTGGGCACCGACCTGGTCATGGGTCGTTGTGGCAAACGTGTTGCTCGGTATCAATCAGGGTCTCACGTGGTCCACCACCGTCGTTATGAAAATTGATCTCGTGGGCCCGGCGCGGCGTGGCTTCGCAATGGGCCTCAATGAGTTCGCCGGGTACATGGCCGTCGCTCTAACGGCGCTCGCGACTGGTGAGATCGCGAGCCGATTCGGCCTACGTCCCGAACCGTTCTACCTTGGTATTGCGTTCGTTGCGTTAGGCCTAACGCTGTCGCAGTTTTTTGTGCGTGATACGATGCGTCACATGCAGCAGGAAGTCAGACTCAGAAACACTGACAATGAGACACAGACGAGGGAACCGAACGCCGCCGCAATTGCGCCGAGCCTTCCGCAGCTTGTGCTCCGCTCAAGCCTGTCGGCCCCCGCGCTCTCGAGCGCAAATCAGGTTGGCCTGGTCAACAACCTGAACGATGGATTGGCGTGGGGACTCTTCCCGCTGCTCTTCGCTGCTGCTGGACTTTCTGTGCGAGAAATAGGTGTTCTCGCTTTCATTTACCCCGCCACGTGGGGAGTCACCCAACTCTGGACAGGTACGCTCAGTGATCGGATTGGCCGCAAACGGCTGATCGTTGGAGGGATGTTCGTTCAGGGGTTCGCGCTGATCGGCATGATCGTGGTGCACGGCTTCGCTGCATGGCTTTTGACGGGTCTCATACTGGGCGTCGGTACAGCGATGGTTTATCCAACGCTGCTCGCAGCGATCGGTGATGTGGCGCATCCGGCATGGCGCGGCACGGCCTTCGGCGTATACCGGTTGTGGCGTGATTCCGGATATGCAATCGGTGCGCTACTCGCTGGCGTGTTGGCCGATGCATTCGGAATGAGCGCTGCTATCGCTGTCGTCGGTGGACTCACCTTCGCTTCGGGCTTGGTCGCGGCTGTGCGAATGCCCGAGACGTTGTGGAAGGGTCCAACTAGCCCTGCCTAGAAAATGATACGGGCACCTCAATTGGTTATGCGCAATGAATGGCCTCGACTCGCCGACGGTCCGTCAACCGTCTGCCACGATCCGCGTTAGGAATCTTGGCCTTGTCTCGGCGGACGTTCCCGACATGAAACCAGAGCCTTGGCTTGCGATCGATCCGCGGAATCCCGACGAATGAGGTTTTCGCCCAACCGAGGCGGCCTTAGACTGCCTAACGCGTCATGCCGTGTAGATTGGCGGACCAGCCGCGTAGGCATATCTTTGCCGGAAGCTGCCCACCGGACCAGAAAGCGTGAGTGACGTCCCCCCCTCGCCGGAATTCCTCGCCTTACGGGCGGCCCTCGCCAATCGGTATAGAGTCGAGCGAGAGCTCGGGGCCGGGGGTATGGCCACAGTCTACCTCGTCCAGGACATCAGGCACGACCGTCAAGTCGCGCTCAAGGTGCTACGCCCCGAGCTGGCAGCCGTCATCGGCGCTCAGCGGTTCCTGCAAGAAATCAAGACAACGGCAAATCTCCAGCATCCACACATCCTCGGGCTGATCGACTCAGGGGAGACCGAACATCAGCTCTGGTACGTGATGCCGTTCATCGAGGGCGAGTCGCTGCGTGATCGGATCAACCGGGAAAAGCAGCTCCCGGTCGGCGATGCGGTGCGGCTCGCCACCGAGGTGGCGAGTGCTCTCGACTACGCCCACCGACACGGTGTCATCCACCGCGATATCAAGCCTGAGAACATCCTGCTACACGACGGGCGAGTCCTCGTCGCTGATTTCGGTATCGCGCTAGCGGCGAGCAAGGCCGGTGGCAGTCGCATGACAGAAACCGGCATGTCCCTCGGCACGCCGCAGTACATGAGCCCGGAACAAGCGATGGGTGAGCGGGAAATCACGGGGCGAAGCGACGTGTACTCGCTCGGCGCCGTGCTGTATGAAATGCTGATCGGCGAGCCGCCATTCACCGGACCCACCGCCCAGTCGATCGCCGCAAAGGTGATCACGAGCGAACCCGCCGCGCTGACAGCGCAGCGCAAGACAATCCCCGCTTTCATCGAGGCCGCAGTTCTCCAGGCACTCGAGAAGTTGCCGGCGGATCGCTTCGCCAGCGCCGCTGACTTCGCCGCGGCGCTGCAGAACCCGTCGCCTATTTCCACGCTGCCGAGGACAGTCGCTGCCGGGCAGCCGCTCTCGTTAGGTCCACGCTGGTTGCCGTGGACTCTTACCCTCGGCGCCCTCGGTCTCCTGGTGTTCAATCGGTTCCGGCAAGAGCCGCGACAACCCGCGCCACACGTCCAGCGCTTCGATATCCTGCTGCCGGACAACGCTGCGTGGGTGGATGAAGCAGGCAGTGGAATCGCCTTGTCGCCTGACGGTGTGCTGCTCGCCTACACCGGCCAGGATTC
>CBQVAZ010000010.1:0-21501 GCA_967720205.1 uncultured Gemmatimonadaceae bacterium
TCCAGACCGACGTGCGACCCGTATTCTCTCAGGAGCTCGGCGCAGAAGGCGTGAATCGTGCCGCGCTGGACGCCTTCGGCGCGCTGCCCCAGCCAGCGGTCCAGTCGCTGTCCAATCTCGTCCGCGGCCTTGTTTGTGAACGTGAACGCACAAATGCGTTTCGCCTCGACGCCGTTTTCGATGAGGTAGCGGATCCGCTCGATGAGACAGAACGTCTTCCCCGAGCCCGGGCCAGCGAGGACGAGCGCGGGGCCGAGCGGCGCCCTGATCGCTTCGAGCTGCGACTGCGACGGCTCGTGCGTGGGCTCCACCTGCGCGTCCGAAACTCCGGGAACGTCGAGCACAGCCATGCAGCGAATTTAGCGGCACGAAACGGAGTCAGGAGCCGTATTCGTGCTTCACTGCTCAATCCGTTGCGGCGCGCTGCGCCTTCTCGACCACTCTCAAACCGATCATGAACTGCCGAGTCGCGTGTGCCTTCGTACTGCTCGTCGTCGCTCCTGCGCGGCTCGTCGCCCAAAGCGCCGACTCGGCGACCGCGAACCTCACCGCGATAATCACTGCGCTCGACAGCGCGCTCTTTGCCGCGTTCAATGCATGCGACGTCTCGACGATGGAGAGCTTCTTTACGGAGGATCTCGAGTTCTATCACGACTATGCCGGCCTCGCGAAGCCACGCAGCGCGAGCATCAACACGCTCCGCGAGGAATGCGCGGCAAAGCGCCTAGGCCGGCGAGAGCTGGTTGGCAGGCTGGAAGTACATCCACTGCGCGGCTACGGCGCGATCGAGATCGGCGTGCACAGGTTCTTCGTGCGTACGCCTAACGGGGAACGGCCAGGATCGACGGCCAAGTTCATTCACGTGTGGAAGAACGACAGCGGCACGTGGAGGATCGCACGCGTGCTGAGCTTCGATCACGTGCAGTGATCGAACTGCGTCAAAGGCAAAACCCATTCGGATGACACGGATGAACGGATCGCTCCTCGCCGAGGCGTGCTATCTCGCACAACGCAGTTAGCGAGAAAGAAAACGGATCTCGAACAGGCGGATGGATGGATCCCAAACGAACAAGGGAAAGAATCCGGTCAATCCGTGAAATCCGGTTGATCCGAAATAGCAGTTGCTCTTTTCAACTTCGAGCTGCGTGAAACCAAACGCAAAACGTTAGGATTACGTCCGCATCGCGCCTAGGCCGACGAATAGCGCGGCAATCGACACGATAACTGTTCCGCCGACGTAAATCGCAGCACCCCGCACATCACCTCGTTCCCATAGCAGCGCAGCATCCAAAGAGAACGCAGAAAACGTCGTGTAACCGCCGAGCACACCGGTGGTGAGAAACAGAGCCAAGGGCTGCGATGCCACGTTGCTGCGGAAGGCAAACCAGCCTGCCAGCACGCCCATGGCAAGACTGCCGGTGACGTTGACTGTCATTGTGCTCCACGGGAACGTGCTGACGCTCGTTAGGGCGAAGCGGTTCACGAAATGGCGAAGCACGCCGCCTACACCGGCACCAAAGAATACGAACGCATAACCTGTTGCGGTGCTCATCAGTGAATGTCCTGGTGCGTGATAGAAAAACTCCCACCGGGCGCGACGAGAGCGCTGGTAGGAGTCATCAGCCTTGCGGCGGTTTTGGGGAACTCCATCCCCTTCGTTGCAAATTGTAAGGCGACGCTCGTCTGGTTGGCAAGGCCCCGTTAGGGTTACCAGGCTCCTGCGTGGCGCCTAACGAACGTCGGTAGTGACGAGAGCGCCATTTCGTACGCGCGTCATCACGATCTTGCGTTCCAGGGGATCCCCGCGGTCGTCAAAGCGGATACGGCCTGTGACGCCGGCATGCCCGCCGCGCTCGCCCAGGCTCGCGAGATACTCGCGCACTCCCGCGCGGTTGCCGTTCGCGCTGTACGCGGCGTCGGCCATCAGAATCGCAGCGTCGTACGCGAGCGCAGCATAGGCGTCAGGCGCACGGCTGAACTTGCGCTGGAACGCCTCGACGAATGCGCGAGTCGCCGGATTCGGATCGGCGGCGTCGAACGGAACGCCGATGTACGCTCCCTCCGCCGCACTCGTATCTACTGCGACGCCTATCCATCCGTCGGCGCCGACGAACGTCGGAGCGAACCCCTGGCGCTGTGCCTCACGCAAAATGGCACGGCCAGTCGCGTCGACTCCAGCGACGAAAACGATGTCGGGGCGAGCGACCTGCTCGTAGTACGCGATGTAGGGACCATAGTCTGACGCCGCAGTGCCGATTGGATCCATGCTCACCAGTTGGCCACTGAAGTTGCTCCGGAATGCGTCCGCGAGACCGCGCCCGTAGCTGTCGTTCTCGTAGAGCACGGCGGCGCGCTTTCCGAGACGGCTTGCATAACGCGCGAGCGTAGCGCCGGTGGACGAATCGCTCGGAATCGTGCGGAAGGCCCAGCTAGAGACCCCACTGAGATCGGGCGAGCTCGCGGATGGTGAGATCGCGGCGAGCTTCCCGTCGTAAACCGGGGCCGCGAACAGCATCGGCTCAGAATTGAGGTGACCGAGTACGCCCACCACGTTCGGATTCGCCACGAACTGCGACGCCACTCGAACCGCCGCAGTAGCCGAGCCGCTGTCGTCGAGCAAGAGGAGAGTAAGCCGACGGCCTCGCGCGCCTGGCCGTGCCCTGGAGTGCTCGACGGCCAGTTCCAGTCCCCAGCGGGTCATCTCGGTATTGCTATCAGCCCAAGCGCCGGCCGCCCCGAGCACAAGCTCGCGGTCCTCTCCACACCCTAGCGTCGCGGCGATGAGGAGGAGGATGGCTCCTGTCGTCAGCGGGCGACGGCTCCCTGTAGCGTGCAGCACGACTTCCTTACGAGTCACCAGCGGTTCGCGTCACGTCCGGCTTGCGAAAAGCGTTGGCCGGCGTAACCTCGCGCCATGCCCAAGACTCAGCCTGCCAGAACGGTCGACGATTACCTCGCGTCGCTACCAACCGACATCCGCATCGCCCTCGGCAAGCTGCTGCGCCAGACGATACGGGCGGCGGCGCCGAATACCGAGGAGGTCATCAGTTACCAGATTCCATTCTACAAATATCATGGAATGCTGGTCGGATTTAGCGCCTCTGCGAAGGAGCACCTAACGTTGCACATCATAAGTGCGTCAGTCTGCGCGACAATGCCGAAGCGCTTGCATCGTTCGCCACAGGCAAGGGAAGCATCCATTCACTCCTAAAAAGCAGCTCCCGGCGTCGCTCGTGACGAAGATCGTCAAAGCGCGCGTGGCCGAGAACGAGCAGCACGCGAAGAAAAGAAATGACGGGACTTATGGTCCGCCTAACGCTTCCGGCGGACCGATCTTTCTGAGCAGCGCCTGAAATCGCGGGGGTTTGCGCAACCCTCGAGCGCCGGTTCTGAGGAGGAGAGCGGCTCCTTTCACCAGCGCGCGACGGCTCCCTGAAGCGCGCTTCCCCGATCTCCTACGAGCAAGACGTGGCACGGGTCTATGTAGCGCAAGCAGGCGGGCGATCGGTTTCCAGCTGGCCCGGAGTCGGTGCGCAAGTCGACCGAGGCGGCAGAGCCGAACACCGACGAGGCGATCAGTTCCAGTCGCAATCATCGCTTCCACACGGGCCGGTCGGGAGGGTTACATAGCGTATCTCGACCTTCCCATATGGTGTCAGACGCCTCGCTCGGGCCATTGTATGCTCGCGCAGGAGTGTCCAGCAAATGCGAATCGCGTATCCAATCATCCTTCACGCCTCGACCACCGCTGGAGAAGCGCGAGCGGCACTGGATGCGGATGATGTCAAAGAATTTCGCTCCGCCGTTGTGCGTGCGGAGCGTGGACACCAAGTCGTCTGGCACTACTTCGATCGCGTCGCCTTGCGTCAGGAATTAGCGCACGCAGAAGACACGGAGCGCATCGGAAAGAGCCTCAGTCTCAAGGACAGAAAGGGCGCCGATGTAATTAGAGCCGAGGACTTGCTCCACGGAGATCAAGAGGGCCCCAAGGTCGTAATGCTTGGCAGCCGCTTGTTCGGTGTCGTCGAACAGAAGCCCGGAGCAGCTCTACATCAAGGTCAGGTGAGATCTGCGAACCGCGGGGCCGCTCCTCCCGCTCCTGCCGCTCCTCGCGCACAGCCTATCCCAGGCTCGCGCGCAGCGGTCCAGCCACCGTCCGCTCGTGTGCGCGCGGCTGCGTTCGTAGAAGCGCCCTCGGCGGTTAAGGCGGAAGGCCCCTTTCAATTGAAAATCGGACTCAGTGACCTTGCGGGGGGCCAGGCGATTGCCGGCGTTGTGGATTTCACAGTGCCGGCTGGTGAGGACTCGATTGCAATGGGTTTGGAGATCCTCGCTCCCGGCTTCACCTGCAACCAGGGCTGGCGTCACACGCTTACGATCGATCGCAACGATCCCTTCACGGCACGGTGCAACCTGTCACTCACAGCACCGTCGCTGCCTGACGATGTCGAATCACGGGCGTGCTCGATTTTGGTTTTCTACTCGTATCGCGGACAGCCGTCCGGTGTTGGCACTCGCGCAATAGTCGTTCAGAACGGGAGCGCGCAGAACGTCGGAGCTCCTGCAAACGCAGCCCCTTCGCTGATTCGTGTCAACAGCGATGCACCGCCGATCGATCTCACCGTTCGCATAACGTGGCGCGATAACAACGAAGGGACCAACCTGCTGGATTGGTCCTTTGAAAGCCCGCACACGACGCACGCCCCAGTGTCCAAGACGCTGGTCTCGTCAGGTACCGCAGGCTTTGCACGGCGGTTGCTGCAAGTTGTGACCACGAACGACGGCAGAGCAGGCATAGACCTGCTAGTCAAAGGAATCGGGGCGCAGATAGCCACTGTCGTCCCGTCTGAGGTTTGGACCGTGCTGCGCGATGTGCACGCCAAGGTTCGTGCGAGTCGAGGGGATGACGCAGTTCCTACTGTCCTCTTGGCCACGCAGGAGAGTCAGGTCCCGTGGGAGCTTGCTTGTATTCCCGATCCGGTACCCGACGCGGCGCGTCCGCCGTTCCTGTCGACGCAGTTCATCGTGTCGCGCTGGGTCCTCGAGACGGACGGGCGCAATTGGATTCCGCCGCACAGTCTCGACGTCGACGACATGGCGGTGATCGTGGGTGAGTATACAGCCGGCGGTGACTTCAGGCCGTTGCCTAACGCGCTACTCGAGGCTGAAACGCTCAAGAACACATACGGCGCCGAGCGCTTCACAGCCACACGCGAAGCTGTGCTCGGCGTTTTGTTGTGCGAGTTGCCGCAGCTCGCTCCCGAACGCGCCGGCGTGGAGGCGATCCACTTTGCGTGCCACGGGGAAGTCGAGCAGGCGGACATGGCGGCCGCGGCGCTCATTCTCAACGACGGAACGTCGTTTCCGCCCGAGATGTTTCTCGCGGCGGAGGTGGCCAAGCGACGGCGCCCGTTCATCTTCTTGAACGCGTGCCAGCTGGGTGCCGCGGCTCCCTCGTTAGGTCTGTACTCCGGCTTCGCCGGCATGTGCGTGCGCGCGGGGTTTTCCGGCGTCATCGCGCCGCTATGGTCTGTGAACGACGTCGTCGCGCACGATCTCGCGATGTCGTTCTATCAGAAAACGCTGAAACCGGCGCCGGGCCAACAACGGCCGAGTGTTGCCGCCGTGTTCCACGAATTGAAGCAGAAGCACCTGGCCAAGATCAAGGTCAAGGTCAAGCAGGCCGACGGCAGTGTGCAAGAGGAAGAGCGAGACACGGCCACGCCGCTCGCATACATCGTCTACGGACACCCCGGCCTCGTTCTGCAACGCACCTAACGAGCCGCCGTTCCCCCCTTAGCGACGAGACAGCGATCATGCCCCCACTTCCTGGCGACAATACCCGCGTCGAACTTGGCGGAAACTATGCCATTCGCGCTCCTGGCCTGCGTGGCAACGTCGAGCGCCACAGCGCCCGCGACCTCGCCGATGCGGGCCGCACGCGCTCGCCCGCCGTGGAAGGCGGTGCGCTGGACGAAGCGTTTCAACGCCAAGGAATGCGCGATGCGGCCACGATCGAGCTGAGCGACTTGCGCAGCACCCCAGCTGCCGCTGGCATCGAGGTACGATCGCCGTCCGGCGATTCCGCGCTCGAACTGCAGACGCCGAATCCGGGCGATGGCTTCAACACCATTGTTGTTGCCGTGGACGAAGCCGGAAGTGTGCGGTGGAACTTCCCGCTCACGGACACCAATGCACCCGAGACGCCTGTGACACGCGGCCCCGGAGACAGGCTCCGCTTTCGCATCCCGAGTGAACCAGTGCCGGCTCCGCCCGCAGCTGCCGCACAAAACCGCGGACTCTTCGGAGCCATCGGCCGCAAGTTCTTGAAGGTGCTCGTCTATCCGGTCACAGATCTCGTCGTCGGCGCGGCCGTCGACTTCTTTGCGAACAACTGGGAGAAAAAGAACCGGCCGTATCGCATTCGAACTGTGACGCCGGAGAACTACACCGATCCTAACGTCTCGCCAATTGAGCCTAACGACAGCGCAAACTGGCAACGATTGAGCCGTGGCCGCGCCTTGTTGTTCGTTCACGGTACCTTCAGCTCGACGCACAGTGGCTTCGCCGGACTCGCGCCCGAGAACGTCAGGTCACTGGCGTCAAACTACAATGAGCGAGTTTTTGCGTTCGACCACTTCACCCTGTCGCACAATCCGCAGCAAAACGTGCGCGAGCTGCTTGAGCGGATTCCTGCCGACGTGAAGCTCGACGTCGATATCGTGTGCCACAGTCGCGGCGGACTCGTCGCGCGCGAGCTTGTCGAACGGCAGCAAGCGCTCCAATTGCCTGATGGGAGGCTGCGAGTGGGAAAAGTCATCTTCGTCGGCGCGGCAAACGCAGGAACCGTTTTGACGGAGCCCGATCACATGATCGGGATGATCGATCGTTTCACGAGCGCGCTGAATGTCCTCCCGGACGGCGTCGTGACGACGATCCTGGAAACGATTATCACGGCGGTCAAGGTTGTCGGTCATGGCGGATTGAAATCCTTGGACGGACTGGCGGCAATGAATCCCAAAGGGCAATACCTCGCCCAGCTCGGCAGCCAGTCGTTAGGTACGGCGAGCTATGTGGCGGTAACAGCCGACTTCGAGCCGAATGGGACGCCGTTTAGCAAGTTGGCACTCTTCGACGGCGTTGCGGATCGCGTCTTCGGGAAAGACGAGAACGACCTCGTCGTACCGACAGAAGGAGTCTTCACTTCGACAGGACAAGGTTTTCCGATCACGAACCGCCTCTCGCTCGATGCATCCAGCGGCGTCATGCACACCACGTACTTCCGGAACGACAAGGTGCGAGAGCTGCTCCTCAAGGAACTGACTGGCGCATGATGCAGTACGCGCGACCTAAACGCTTGCCCGATCTCATATGGCGATGAGAGCTGTTGCGCTTTCTCTCGGGGCCAAGACAGCGGCGGGCGACTATCCGCTCGCGCTCTACGTTGGCGACGAGCGCGATGTACTGCGACGCCTCCGCGCTGATGATGCGCCGAATGCGCAAGGTGTCGTGCCAGGCAGCCTAACGCCTGTGCGGACGACGGCGGCCACGGGCGCTCTCGATGCGCAGAAGTCGCGAGCGTACCTGCTAGCCGCACAAGGGACCGACAAGCAGTTGGTGCACACAGGGCAACTACTTTTCGACATTCTCGATCGGCCGGAAATCAGTGCGCTGTGGAAAAAAGAACGACAGGATGCCGCGGCGCGACGCAGGAATCCGCCGCGAGTTACACTGCGAACTTACCTAGACATCCGTGACGAAGCGTTAGGCGCGCTGCCCTGGGAGCTTCTCCGCGACGGTGCCGCCATGCTCTTTAACCAGTCGTGGGCGCCGTTGATGCGCTGGGCCAGCGGCTCGGCGCTGCCGGATCGCGCGGCAGACGACCCTGGCATCCAATGGCCACTGCGACTCCTGGTCATCGTCGGCTGCAACCCCACGAATAAGCAGATCGGATGGGATATGGAGCTCAATGACGTCCTCGCCACAGTATGCCCGCGACGACACTTGATCGATTTGGAGGTGTTCGAGTGTCGCGTGGCGCGTAACAATGGCGTTAGGCAGGAGCTCAGGGCCCTGGTCGAGTCCATGAGGCCGCACGTGCTGCACTTCATCGGTCATGCGCGGGCCGAAGCCGGCGGGGAGCAGGCTGGACTGGAGCTCTTCGACACAGCGAACGGCAATACGGACATCCTCTCCGCGCAGACAGTGATCGGCTGGTTCCAAGCCGTGCCGCTGCGACTCGCCATTCTGAACGCGTGCCGTACAACGGCCCCGGGCGCAGCACCTGACACGATCGCCGCACTCGCGAGCGTCGGCGCTGCCTTCCATGCGGCAAGTACTCCCGCCGTTGTGGGCATGCAACACGACATTCCTGGACTTGCCGCTGCGATGTTCGCTAAGACCCTGCATGACTCGCTCGCGATGGGGAAGCAAATCGACGAGGCCGTTGTCCAGGGCCGCGCGGCGCTCCTGGCCATGCCACAGGCCTCGGAGCAGCAACGGACATGGGCCCTGCCGACGCTTTCGTTAGGCACGTCTCCCGACGATGTGCTCCCTATGGCCAAAAACGTGCTCCTCGAGAACTGGCAGAGTGTAATGGGAGATAAGTCGCTGCAGAGTCTCACGTCCTTTGTCGACAGACGCAGTGAGCGCCGCGCGCTGCGCGACGGCAGAAGTCCCACGCCGGCACCAACCGCGGTTGCGCCGAGCCCTAACGTGATCCTCCTACTGGGAGGCTCACAGCTTGGCAAAACGTGGCTAATGAAGTGCATCCTCGAATGGTATCTGTTGCACGGGCATCAGGCCGTCTACGCGGACTTCATTCGCGCGCGCCCGTGCAACGCAATCGACGCGTTGCGGCACATTCGAGGCACCGATAAGGCTGACGGTCACCTGCGGCCCGTGTTGCCCACTTTTGGGCGTTTCAACGATGCGCTGAACGCGTACCTCAAGAAACAGGTTCCGGATGACACGAAGCGCACCGGTAAAGACGAGAACCACCAGTACGTGCCGGGCGACGCGCATCCCGACACGATGGACGAATGCTTTGCGATTTTCCGCGATTGTCTGATCTTGGCGGCCGAGAAGAAGCAGCACGTCATCGCGCTGGACCACATCGACAAGCCGCGAGATGGAATCGTCGCCGAGGACTTTCGCGACCATATGGTCCCCAAGCTCATCGACCCGATTCGGCTCGGTCAGGTGCCTAACGTCACGCTTCTACTGGCCGCCTCGCAAGATCAGACCGACGCGTTCGGCCTGCGCGGTCTGGAAAAAACGTGTCTGGTCTGCACCATCAATGGTTTTGACAGTGCAAATTGGGAAATCCTGGCCCGCGAATATGCGGTCCTCGAGAAACTCGATCCCGATTTGGCGGACGAGTTCATTCAGCAGCAGTCCCAGCGCAACACGAGCAAAGGCGTGCAGTACTGGCGGCCCGACTTGTTAGACCACATGAAGGGGATTCTCCGGAATTGACAGCGTCAGCCCGCACGGCTGAAAGCGTAGCCGAGCGCCTGCAAGCGATCCGGGATCTGTTCGCGGATGACCGCGACATATCCGTCGTTCTCGATGAGCGACAATCACCGCGCCGTCGCGAACTGCTCCTTCGCGCAGCACTGCCGCGCGCATTCGACCGTGAGATCATCACACAGGTCCTTCTCCCAGGACTGCCGGACGAGTCCAAGGCGGAGGACGATGTTGAATGGCTCATGGAGCACGCGGACATCGAGCCGAATGGCGACACGCCACCGACGTGGCGCATGCGCGAGTCTCAACGAGCGGAGCGCTTGGCAACATGGTTTGGCCTTGCGAGTGATACTTCGCGCCCGCCGACTGAGGAGCGGCTCGTCGAAGCACGCACCTTGAGCGCGGCACTGGCCAAGCATCTCGCGCGCCGCGGATCGCTCTGGGAAATCGAGCGGTTGTCGCAGCTCGTCATCGCGGATCAAGCCAAGGCGGAAGAGCTCCTGAAAGCCGAATTCAAGGCGGCCGATAAACGTAGGGACTTTCCGCGCTGCTATCTCCTCCTAACGACTGTTGAGGAACGGCGGCCCCACTTGGAGTCGTACGCCGCGACCGCAACCACGTCTGCGACAGCTGCGCGGATATCACGCATCTTCGGCGTGCTCACTGAGCTTAGGCGTCAGTACGACGCGCGGCGCGTTGTGCTGCAGGATTTGGAGAAGTGCGCGCACGCGCTGGAGCGCGAATCGATGCGCGAGGAATGGGAGCTGCTGACTGGACGCAAAGTGTCAGGTGGGAAACGTCGTGCGCGTCGGCCAAAAAAATCCGAGTGGATCGTTCATCTCGAGTCGCAGGGTGGCAGCGGTAAGACGATGTTCCTGCGTTGGCTCGGCGCGATCAAATGTCAGCCAGAGGGCGTGCCCTATGCACGTCTCGATTTCGATTTCGCTCCTGCGTGGGAGACGCAATTAGCCCCGTGGCTGCTGCTCGTTCGCCTCGCGCGTCAGCTCGATCCTCAGATCGCGGGCCGCCCGTTTTCCGCGTTGCTCCACAGCGTGGAGGACACGGCGCGTGTCATTGAACTCACGGCGTCCCAGCAGGGCCTTGGAGACGCGGCGCACGCGCTCAACGATCAGACGATAAAGAGCATTGGCGACGACTTCACGAAGCACTTCACACGCATACTCCGCCAGATCAGCCGCAAGAAGAAGTCGATCATTCTCGTGCTCGATACGCTCGAAGTCGTGATTCTGGACAACAATGCGAACCTCGCGACGTTCCTCGCCACCCTGAAATCGGTGCACGATGAGGTACCGGCCGTTCGCTTGATCCTCTCGGGACGCTTCGACCTCTACAAGCGTTTAACGGGATTCAAAGAAGCGTACGGAAAGCAGGCGCGTCCCCTGGAGATTGAGCGCTTCGACGATGCGGAGGCGCTGCAATACCTAACGCGTCTCCGCAATCTGCCACCGAACGCGGCGACAAAGGCAATCGTGAAGCGCTCCGCTGGCCTTCCAATGAGCCTCTCGCTCTTCGCCGATCTGTGGCAGCGCAGCGGTGGGATGACGGAGAAGCAAGTTCTCGACGTTCCGGGACCAGGGTTACAGTACATCGCGGAGCGCGTGCTCAAGCGCATTCCAGACAGCGAGCGCGACGTGCGCTGGATGTTGCGGTATGGCGTCATCCCGCGCCGTTTTACGAAGGATTACCTGCGCGATTGCATGCTCCCCGAGCTTCGCGATGCCCTCGAGGGAAAAACGCGCTACGACAATCCTGCCAAGGGCGAACAAGCCCTCGCGAGATACTTCACGAGCGGCATGCTGGTCGGCCCAGCGACGGAAGATCTCGCGTCGTTTGCCTGGAGTCGCCTTGCGCGGTACGCCAGTACCGTGTCGTTCGTCGCGTTCGACCCTCAGGAACCCGACACGTCGCTCGTATTCCACGAGGATGTTCTGCTTCCGATGCGTCGCGAACTGCGAAAGCAGCGCATCTTCGGCCGACTGCACCGCGCGGGCATGGAGCTAGCGCTGGCGAAAGCCAAGGCGGCGTCGCTCGACGCACCGGTAGAGTGGGCACGACACATGAGCAACGCTGTTTATCACGCGTTTCAGCGGAGCGAACGGCTCGGAAGCGTCACGTGGAATCGGGCGATCGAGGTGGCACGCGAAGCTCAGGCGTGGGAAGCAATGCACGCGATCGCCTTCGAGCTGGAGCGGCCAGATTACGTCGACGACGATTCGAGACTAGTCGTTAGGCACGGATCGAGGACTCGCGCTACGCGCGGCTCTGGCCGCCGAAGCCGTCAGTCGGCGTCTGCGGCGGGCACGATGCTGACTCCGGCGTTGCTCATTCGTGCAGTTCTCACACGCGGCGAAGCGGCAGCGAACTGTGCGCTGGAACTCATCTCCAAAGAAAGCAAACGGCGCGCAAGTTGGTGGGAGGATGCTGAAGGTGCGCTGACCCGCCTGGCGATCCTGCGCAAACGCTACCCTCGCGTGCCAATTAATCGCGGCGCTTTGGCCGTCCTGAAGGCACGCGTGCGCGCGCGTACCACGTCTTCCCTAACGGCGCGCCGAATACTCGCCGCTGATCGGTCCGAGCGTCGCACGCCAGAAGAACGCTACCAACTTCTTGTTGCCCTTGCCGAGGCGTATCGCGGCGATCCACGAGCCATTCGATTCTATCGTGACGCCATCGCGCTGCTCGAGAAAGTTCCGAGTATCAAAGCGGCCGAGCGCGTACGCCTGCTGCAGCAGGCAACAGTAGACATCGCGGCGCAGGATCGGCGTGACATCGCTTTGCAGTTCGCCAAGCAGTGGCGCGACGAGTGCGATCCGAGGACGCAGCGAACCGAGCGACTCCTCGCAATCGCCGAGATTGTGAACTTGCGCACAGAGCTCGGCCGAGCGTCGGCAGCACTTGGAACGTTGCAGAAGGGGCGTGTTTTGGCCGGACGCAACCCCGCATCTGCATCGACGGATCCACAGTGGATGGCAGCGTGCGCCCGCTTGGAGGAACGCGCGGCAGCTGCGCTGCGGTTCGCTGGAGATCCCCGATCTGCGGCGCAGGCTGCGGCCGCTTCGCTAGCGATCGCGTTGGATATGCGCGCGCGGTTGGACACGCCAGCGGCAAAGAAGCTGGCGCCTGAAATTGAGTGGCGCGCGCGCGTCGAAGGAGCCCTAACGAGTGTCGCGCTGCGCCAGTGGACAAAGGCAAGAGATGAGCTCGAGGCGCTGCGTGGAAAGCTGAAGCAAGGTTACAACGTCGATGGCATCGCGCGATGCTTGGGCGTCGCTGCCCGTTTCTACAGTCAGGGGATTGGAGACAACGCTCGCGCGTTGCAGTTCTTGCGCGAAGCACGCGACGCTTCGCGGAGTACGTTAGGCGACGGCTGGTGGTTCCTCACGTATGAACGCGTACTCGACGCCGTGCGGCGAAAATCCCCCGGAGCGCGGGCGTTGGCCAGAGAGTTTCGCCAATACACGCCTGCAAGCGAGCCTCCCCGACGGCGCGTCCTCGCGAGTCTCGCGGCGCTCTCCGTTGGCCGGCGCGACACAGGAGCAGATCGAGCACTCCGCAGCGCCATAAGCCAGATGCTACCGATTGCATCGACCGCGCGCCGCTTCCTCGCCGGCGTCATCGACTTTGAGCGACGCCTCAACTTGAGCGAAACGAGTCGGCAGTCTCTGTTGCGCACATTGCGGGCGCAGTGGCCGACCAACCCGGCGCGACGAAAATGGGCGCGTGAATATCCCTGGCGCGATCAGCTGGATTACGCCATCGTCGCGGCAGCGTTAGGCTTCGAGGCAGATGCTCGGTCGTGGTTGAGCACTCTGCGCGACACGGCCGCCAGCACTCTCGACATCTTTGCGCTCGCTGAAAGCACGCCCTTGACTTGGCAACTCCAGCCAAAGCGAGAGGTGATCGCGGCATTGCAGACATCGAACGAATTCTCCGACTGGCCCGGTATCGAAGGCGTGGCCGCGTTAGGCGAGGCTTGCGATGCTCAGCATAGCTCGCCCGATTCGGCACATTCCTTGGCGGACTATGCTGTTCGGCGCCTGGACCTACCCCGCGGGCTTCCAACGGTGTGGCTGGCGCGCGCTCTGGAGCTCAAAGTCCGACTGGCCAAGGACGCTGAGGAACGCGCCTCAGACTACGGGCGTGCGCGATCAGTGTTCGCCGGCCTCGATCGCAACACTGAAGCCGATCGGCTTGCGCCGATTCCTCGGAGCACTACGCATGAGAGCGAGCAACCACTGCGCGCAGAGCCAGCGGCCGTACCAGAGATTGAATCAAAAGATGCGAGCGTTTTGACGCTGAAGCCGTTGACGCTCCGGGTCGAACTATGGGAGCCGGATCAGCCGCAGGGCGAGACGCTGGATCCCGACAGCGGAAATGTGCTCGAAACATATCCCTGCTCGCTCGGTTCGCTCGCGAGCGGCGGCAGCACGCTGTCGGCCGACGGTCGGCTGACACTCTTCGCTGAACGATGGAACAGCAGTACCTATGATTTGCGAAGGCTGTACCACCCTTCCCTGTACGTGCCGAAACCGCCGCAAGCACTACGAGATGTGTGCCTAACAAGCAGCAGTGATGTGATCGCGGCGCTCCCGCTGGAGTGCGCACGGCTGGACCGCACAGCGACCTATGTGGCCACACATGCGAGTCGGTACTTGTACCGTTCCTCCGATCCCAAGACTGCCCGCCTTGAACACGTCTTCTGGATCCAGCACGCACTTGTTGCCTGCGGGGCCAAAGTGTTTGTCGACGGACTAATTGGTCCTCAAACCATTGAGTCAACTCGCGACTTTCAGCGCATGAATGATTTGCCAGCGACAGGCATCGTCGACGCAGCAACGGCGCGTGCGCTCGTCCAGGTGAGCGCGCGCTTGAGGAGTAATGGCCTTCGCGTCACGATCCTAACCGCCGGCGAGAGCTCATGGATAGGCGCAGACGCCGTCCAACAGAGGAGGCTCGTGGCGCTGTACGAAAGACATGGATACAGAGCGGAATTGTTTCGTGGCGACCTTGGCGGGAGCACTCGACTCGACAGCCACTTGCTTCACATTCGAGCACCGCTCGTCGATTCCTTCCTCAACGGCGCGATCTGTCTCGATTTTTATCCGGGACGAGTCCGTGGAATGGAAAAAGCGTCGAGCGTGCCGGACCCCGATCAGCCCTGGTGGGTCTGCACAGCGTCGCAGCTCTCGCGTCTCTTCGAACGCAGGGCCGACGGCAGTCGCCCTATCGTCTTCCTCGACGTCCCGCTGCTCGGCGATGCTGTCGAGACAGTCCGCCAACTCACGTTGCGCAACGCCTTTGCATCACAACTTTTTGCGCTCAAGAGCACAGCTGCTGTTGTGGGGCTTGCCTTTGGCGACCTGCAGCTGCAGGACGCCATCGTGTCGAAGATCGCCGAGACGCTCTCCACGGGAGAGTCATTAGCCGCCGCCGTGAATGGCGTTAGGCAAATGGTGACGCAAAGAGCTGGGCGGGGCCGAGAAAATGCGCCGAGCATGCTCGCCGAAGCCGCACTGCTTGGCACCGGGCTCTGGGGATACTACCCCGATATGGTTTTCGTCCCCCCTCGTTGAGCCGGAGGCGGACCGATTTTCTGAAGTAGGTTCTGGAACCGCGCGGTGCCGCGCAGCACGTCGAGCGCACGTTCCCGCCCGATCAAACACATCCAGCCAACGCGCTCCTCATACGCGCGCTCGAGGTAACCGAGCGCGGTACTTTCCTCACCGAGGTGCGCACATGCGAATGCCCACTCCTATCGGCCAGACAAACTCGCTCTTTTCGAGATTGTCAAAACGCAAATCCGCTCTTGAGATAGAAGCCGGTGCGTTCGCGGCCACGCGCGAAACTCACACTCACTGTGTGAGTTCGAGTGATCGGCGCAATCCAGATTCCACCGCCGATGCCGTTATGCAATTCGTCCGAGCTCTCGCCGTCCATTATGACTTTTCCGACGTCGGCGAAGCCAAGGAGGCCGATATCGGCCGGTACGAGGACGCCGAGCTTTCCAAGGCGCACGCGAAGCTCGCTGCTGCCGTAGATCGCGGAGCGTCCGGCGAAGCGCTGTTCGTCCCAGCCACGCAGCGTACTGCTGCCGCCGAGGAAGGCCGCGCTGTGATACGGGAAAGTCCCCCAGACATGCTGACCACCAGCGCGGAAAGCGAGCGTTGGCGCGAAGTGTCCCTTGGCGCTCAGATATGTCGACGCCTCCACTTGCCCTTCTCCAAACGCGCTGGCGACGTCCCAGATAGCCGGATACAGCGTGCCGATCGCTCTCAGACGCACACCTTTGGTGGGAGCGTTCGCCAGGTCGGTGCGGTCCAGCGAAAGCCCAAGCCGGGCGCCGACCTCGCCATAGCTGCCGCTGCCGTACGGCCGCTGCGCGGCGAGGAGAGTGTGCGTGCCAGCCCCGTCACGCGTCTCCGTGAATTGCACGACGCCGCCTAACGACCACGTCACGTGTTTCCCCGCCGGTATCACCCACGCCGGCTCGGCACGAAACAGATTCTGGAAGACGCGATAGTAATCCGTGCCGCTGTCGGACGGCGTTTCGTTGCCCAGTCCATGAAAGCGAATGAGCTCGAGCCCGGAGGCCATCAACTCGAGATCGAGATAATTCGCCGAGTTCATCGGTCGGAAAATCCCGTTGTACGTTAGGCGTGGCCGGCGCTCGTTGATCGACGCGTCGAAGCGGACCATCGAGCGCGAGGAATATGGGTTCCGGCGAAAGCCGTAGCGATAATGTGTGAGGCTAGCGCTGGCGAGCACGCCGACTGTCGGTGAATACGTGACCGCGCGCTGGACGAACGTCCACGTCCCCCAGTCGCGCAGCGTATGCTGCACCATATCAGTGCCCGGCGGGCGGTACGAGCTGCGGTCGATCGTCGTGTTGCCCTGGCCCACGACACGATCAGTGCCAGTTGAATCGTAGACTCGCAGTGCTGCGTCTCCGCCGGGGATCGAATCCACGACGGTTTCGTCGCCGTCACCGCCAATGATACGGATCTTGATGTCGTTACTCCGGGCACCGCGCACGATCGCGCGGTCGTTCCCGGCGTTCAGAAACACACGGACCTCGCGCGTGTCCGCAGGATCGAAGCGGCGCTGCTTGTATGGATTTGTATCACCCGACCCTAACGAGCCGGCATCGAGGAACGCGACGTGCACCGATCCATCCGGCGAACGCATGATCGCCGCGACATCGGCGTCGTCGGTCGCTCGGAAGTCCACTTCGCTCGCCAGCATGCGATAGAAATCGCGCGCAGCCGCCGGGAGTGCTTGTCGCCGGCTGATCAAGTCGTCGCGCAGTCGACGGCCGTCCAACCGGACGAAGGCAGTCGGCATCGTCGCGATCGCGCTGTCGATCGCAGCGTCCGTGAGTTGCGCTTGCAGCGCTTTCGTCACCGAGTCCCAGGCGGACCACTCCAGCTCGGACAGAAGCAAGCGATCGATCTCGCGCGCGTTCCAGTTGAGCCAGACCATGTCCGGATAGCTTTTCGAAAACGTGACGAGCTGCGGCACGGCTCCGCGGACAATCCACGGCCCGAGCCCTTCGAACCGCGCGAATGGCATGTCCCTGTCGCGTGGAATCGGCTCCCAGGGTGCGTTAGGCGTGATCGAAAAGCGTGCCCAGCGCCATTGGTCCCGGTGTCTGTCGCGGTCGCCGACCCAAATGTCGAACATGCGAGCAGCGAGAAAGGCTCGCGCGTCGACAACCGTCTTGTGATCGCTGCGCATGCGCTCGAAAAGCCGCTCGGAGCTGATCACGTTCGAAGCGCCGGGCGATATCGGCGTCTCGTCGAAGAAGTTGTCCGGCCGCTCCTCGAAGGTGCCGAGGACGCCGGCAAAATCGGCGCGATACTCACCCAGCGCTGGATCGTTAGGCATCACGACCAGCCGCGGACGCGGATGATGCAGTCCAGTCGCGTCCAGCAGCCCGCTGACCACGAGCGGCGCGCCTGGGTGGTAGCCCGCCACCTGATCCTGCGCGATGTCGCGCACGAGGGTTTCCTTGAGCTCGGGCGGCAGGCCGCGCGTGAAGTCCTTCTCCAACGGTCGGAAGACATACTCGCGGCCGTCCGCACCGGCGAGGCGCAGCGATACAGTCTGCGCGCTGCCGCCGCGCTGCGTCGGACGCAAGCCGCCGGCGACGGTGCGCAGGTCGAGCACCTCGACCTCGATAGGCGCCGTCCAAAGCGCTCTGTAATCCGCACCGAGGATGAACTCGTGCAGCCACCCGGCGTGATACTTGGCTCCTGCAACGACCGTGACGGTGCCGGCTCGCGTTTTGCCCGAATCGGGGCGCGAAGCCTGTGCATCGACTGTCGCGCCGTACGCGACGAGTGGCAGGACTGCGAGCCGCGACCCACGACGCAAGAGAGAACCTAACGAGCGCATCCTATCGCTGCCTCCGATAACATGTGATAGACGCGCGTCCATTCGCGCCTTCGTCGCCAATGACAAGCACTGAATCGCCGAGCAGCGTGAGGCCTTCGGGCTGTGGGTGCAGCGCCCGCCGCAACTCGTGAGCGGCGACGAACGAACCCTTGGCCGTCACTTCGGCGATGACGCGCTCCGGGCCAGCGACGAGCAAGTAGTGCCCCGAGCGCGCGTCACGCTCGATCGCCGACGTATGGAACGCTTTGCGTTCCACTTTCTTGCCGACATCACCGAGCGGAATCGTTAGGCTCGGCGGCTCGGCGGCTGCGCTGCGATCCAGTGACCAGCGCAAGACGTTGATGGCGGGACGCTCCTCGCGACGCAGCGGCTGCTTGCACCCCATGAGCAGCACGCGATCGCCCGGATCATAGGCGAGTCCCTCGATTTCGCAGAACTTGCCGAAGCCCGTGTCGCGTACGCTGAACGGGACGGCTGACGCGTCGGGCCCCTCACGAAACTCGTACAGCTGACCGTTGCTCGTGATGAGGAAGAAGCGCTCGCCGACGATCGCGATCCCCTCGAAGTCGCCGCGCACCGGCGGCGTGCCTAACGCAAAGGACTTGACCGTCTTGGCGGCGCAGGCGTCGATCTGCACGACGATGGCGCGCTCGTCGCCATGCGCGAAAACGCGGCCATCCGACGTCACCGCGAGGCCGGAGATCTCTTGCAGGGCGCGCGGAAGCTTGACATGCGTGGCGGACTTCTCGCGAAAGTCGAACTTGTCGAGCAGTGCCGCGCTTTGTGCCTGGGGCGCAGATGCCGTGGCGCCGGCGGTAGCCAGCGCCAACACGCCGATGAAGCAGAGCGACGCAGTTTTCACGCTCATACAGCCACTTCGGCCTGCGACGCCGCCGCGGCCGCGAAACGTGCCTGGGCGCTGGAGCCATTTGCAGACGTTAGGTGAGTTCGCGCATACGTCCCGTCGCCGTTCAGCTCCCAGGCCGTTGGGTCGCTGAGCTCCGCGTCTAGAATGGCATCGAGGCGCGCGCGGTCCCTAGGCGCGCGGATCGGGACGAGCACTTCGACACGACGGCGCAGGTTACGCGGCCGCAGATCCGCCGAACCAATGAAGTATTCGGGATCGCCCGCGTTGTCGAAGGCGAAGATGCGCGCGTGTTCCAGAAAGCGTCCAAGCAGACTCACGACGCGAATTCGATCTGAGATGCCCGGCAATCGCGGCGCCAGCGTGCAAATGCCGCGCACGACAAGGTCGATCGTCACGCCAGCTTGCGACGCGCGATACAGCGCCTGAACGACCTCGCGATCAGACAGTCCGTTCACCTTGAGCCGAATGCGCGCGGCCCGGCCGGCGCGTGCGTGCTCGGCTTCACGCTCGATGCGCTTGATCAGCCCTGGCAGCAGCTCGTTAGGTGCGACGAGACAGCTCTGATAGCGAACGTCAGCCGGCACAGAGCTGCCCGTGAGCGTGTTGAACAGATCCATGACGTCATCGCAGATATCGTCACGCGACGTGAGCACGCCAAGGTCGGTGTAAACGCGTGCCGTCGCCGCGTTGTAGTTCCCAGTTCCTACGTGCGCGTAGCGTCGTGGGCCATCGCTCTCTCGGCGCACGACGAGCGCGATCTTCGAATGATTCTTGAAGCCAGGGAGGCCGTGAACGACGTGCGCGCCTGCCGACTCCAGTGTCTTCATCCATTGCACGTTGCGCTGCTCGTCGAAGCGAGCCTTGAGCTCCACGAACACGGTGACGTCCTTCCCGCCTTTCGCGGCTTGCAGCAACGCATCGACGATTGGCGAGCGTGCCCCGGCGCGATACAGCGCAACCTTGATCGCGGCGACATCGGGGTCCGTTGCGGCTTCCTCGAAAAAGCGCACGACGCTCGCCGCGAAATCATCGTACGGGTGGTGCAGCAACACGTCATGGTCGCGCAGCGTTTCCCAGAACGGCTGATCGTCGGCGAACGCACGACGCGGGCGCATCGCTGCGAACGTTAGGCCTTCACCCAGCAGCGGCAGATCCGCGAGCTGCCGTAGCCCCTCCAGGTCCATGAGCCCAGGGATGTCGAAGACATCGTTCACGCCAAAGCCTCCGGGGCGTGCGCCTGGCTCGAGCTGTAGCTCGCGCAGCAGCAGCTCACGCGTGGCGTTAGGCATCGCCGACTCGACTTCGATGCGCACGATCGGCTGGTGCCGCCGCTGTTGCGTGCGTTCTTGTACTGCCTGCGCGAGGTTGCCGGCGCGCTGCTCGTCCACTCCGAGGTCCGCGTAGCGCGTGACGCGGAAGAGGTGCGCCTGTTCCACGCGACGCCCGGGATACATGAGCGGCAGAGCGAAGCGAATCACTTCCTCGACGGGGATAAGGTCGCTGGCGCCGCTCAACTGAACGAAACGCGGGAGAGTCGCCGGGATCGCCAGCTCTGCGAGGTGCTGCGGCCCGGTCCCTGACCCTTCGCGCAGAGTGACCGCGAAGCAGAGGCCCTTGTCGGCAACGACCGGCAGCGAATGGCCAGGCGTCGCGGTGACCGCGCGAGGTGTGAGATAGGCGAAGATCGTCGATTTGAAGTAGCCGCGCAGAAATTCGCGTTCAGCGTCTGTCAGCTCGGCGATACTTCGCAGTCGCACGCCCTGGGGCTGCAGGGCCCGCAGGCACGCATCCAAACAGGCGTACTGCCTAACGAGGAGCGCGCGCGTCTGCCTCGCCACCTGGGCGAGCCGAGCGTCCGCGGGTGTCGCGTCGGAGGACTCGTCGGCGACTTCCTGGCCCGAGAACTTGAGACCGCCAACGCGGACGGCGAAGAACTCGTCCATGTTGGACGCAACGATGGCGAGGTACCTCACGCGCTCGAGTAGCGGTACGGACTCGTCTTCCGCGAGGGCGAGGACACGCTCGTTGAAGGAGAGCAGACTCGTTTCCGAGTCGAGGATCGGGCCGGCGGCATCCTGCCTAACGGGCCCTTCGGTCGTCGTTGCATCGCGGCGCTTTTGTGCCCGCGCCTCCAGCTTACCAGCCGACGGGATCGCGACCAGGCTGGGGAGAAGTTCCGAGCGCGAGAGCAGCACCAGTGCGGCGAGCGTCCCTGCATCCTGGATCTGCGCCGTGCCGATTCGCGCCAGCATCTCCTCTATGGGCGCCCACGTGAGCGCGGGATCGCCTCCCTTCGTCGTCCCTCTGTCGACGCGCGTGACGATCCATACCTCGAGCGAGCGCAGCCGACCCTCACCCTCTGTCGTCGACAGCAAGCGCAGATCGCCGACGCTGCTCCCAAGCGCGCGCCGCATCGTGAGACGACACGCTTCTTCGCCGCTCCCTTCGGCCAAAGGAAGCTTCCAGTGTGACCCGTCGCTGAGCGCCGCTACGAAAGGACCGTCGAGCGCAATGACGGCAATCCAACGGCCCCCGCCGATCTTGCGCGCCAGCGCCTCGCTCTCGAGCGCGCCGCGGACCTGTTCACCGCGTTCTCGGCGATCGTGCGTGACCGAGCGCAGCGCGTAGAACTCGCCGATCGCGCGCGCGACGCGCTCGGGGCTCGGTTGTCCTCGCCGCAGCGTCTGAAGTGAAACCTCGTGAAAGGAGCGGGCCAGCTCCGCCGCGCGAACCGTCACGCTGGCGTATTC
>CBQVAZ010000011.1:0-20717 GCA_967720205.1 uncultured Gemmatimonadaceae bacterium
GCGCGATGTAACGCGAGCGCCGGATTCTGTTGCAGCTCGCGCGAGGCCGCTGACGGCGCACCGTTGATCGGAATGAGCGCGAGCAAGGCTGCGGGGAGCTTGAACTTGCCGAGGTGGATGTATTGCTGACCGCCCGGCGGATCGATGCCCCACTTTCCTCCTGGGCCATCGACGGTCCAGTCGCCTCGCTCGAACTTGTTAGGCGCGTAACGGTTGGCGACCATCGAGTCGTTGTGTGCCTTGATGCGCGCCGCGACGGCGCTGTCCATGCGCTGCTCGTCCGTCTTGAACGCGGTCTCCAGTTCCGGCGCGGCCACCCACACACGCGGATCGACGTAGGTCGGTTGCACGCCCCTGGCGATCCCCTGCCCGCCGACAGCCGGTCCGCTCGTCGGACCGAGGTTCACCGGTGGACGGGTGGGCGCTTCTGGAATGCCCCTCGGAATTTCACGCGGCGGTTCAAGCGGAATGGCGGCGGGCGGCGGTGGCGTTGGAACCGCCCGGTCTCTTGTCTGGCGCTGAGGTGATGTACTCGGCGCGCTCGGTCGGACGCCGACGTACGTCAAGCGCTCTTCCCGAGTCTCGCCAGAGGACCTGAAGGCGGCCAATGGGTTGGGCAGCTCGAACGCGAACCAGAGGCTCACGAGCAGAACGACGTGGAGCGCAACCGAGACGACAGCCGCGGGAGTGACCCGCTTCCGTCGCGTCTCGTTAGGCCTGCTCGGTCTCAGCTCGATCATCGGGCTCCAATCCTCTGTCAGCCTATCCCCCTATCCTCCTATCCCCTAACCCTTCACAGTGTTTGTCACCCTACCAACTCCCAGGATTTCCACTTCGACACGATCTCCTGAAACTAGCCTTCCAACGCCGGCGGGCGTCCCTGTCAGTACGAGGTCGCCGGGCTCGAGCGTCATGATATGGCTGATATATGACAGGATCTCGGGGATCGGAAAGATCATCTCGCTGCTGCGTGCTCGCTGCCGCACCTCTCCGTTGACGCGTGTCACCAGCTCGAGAGAATCCAAGCCATCCGTGTAAGCCTTGGGCGTGCCAACGGGGCAGAACGTGTCAAAGCCCTTGGCCCTCGCCCACTGGCTATCCGTTCGTTGCAGGTCACGCGCCGTAACATCGTTGGCGGCAGCCAGCCCGGCTATTCCAGCAATTGCCGCCTCGGGAGTTACGCGCTTGAGCCGCTGACCGATGAATACCCCGATCTCTCCCTCGTAGTGCACTTCCTGCGACTGCGGAGGCAGCACGATCTCGTCGCCTGACGAGATGAGGCTTGACGGCGGCTTGAGGAAAATCAGCGGTTCCGACGGGCCGCCTTGAGCCAGAACGTTGCCCATCTCTTTCACGTGATCGGCGTAATTGCGACCGACGCAGACGATCTTCATGCAGTTCTAGGGGATAGGGGATAGGGGATAGGGGATAGGTGCGGAAAATTACTCCCAGGGGATTGGCGTGGTTCCCCTCAAAAACATTGCGGCCACTTCGCTTCGAATTTCTTCCCAAGGACCAACCACGCGTCGAGCCGGCGGCAGCGCATCGAGCAGCTCTTCGCCGTAAGCTTTGCTCACCGCGCGAGGATCGCATAGAACCACGACGCCGCGATCGGCGTGTGAACGAATCAAGCGGCCAAAGCCCTGTTTGAGTCGTAGCGCGGCGTGCGGAAGCATGTAGTCGCGAAAGGCGTCGCCGCCGCGCGCCTCGATCGCCTCCGCCTGCGCTGCAACGAGCGGCTCCGTCGGCACACGGAATGGCAAGCGTGCAAGTACTAGAGCGCGCAGCGCGTCACCTGGCACATCTACGCCTTCCCAAAAGCTTGCGGTGCCTAACAAGATGGCTCGACCGTCCCCGCGAAAGCGCCGCAGCAGCGCGTCGCGCTGATCCTCGCCATGCACGAGGAGCGGCCAGCGGCCGCTGAGCGCCGTCGCGCGTAAGGCATCCGCAGCCGCACGCACGTCGCGCCTGCTGGTGAAGAGGACGAACATCCCGCCGTCGGCAACCGCGGCCACGTCCGCCGCGCAACGCAGCACGAGCTCGAAGTGCCCTGGCGCGTCCACGTTAGGCGCTGGTCCGTCTGTCGGGAGCGCCAGGAGCGCTTGCTCGTAATATCGGAACGGCGACGGGAAGATGCCGACTTCCGGCTCGACGTCAGGCTCCGTCAGACCCAAACGACTTGCCAGGAACGCGAAGCGGCGATCCGCCGTAAGGGTCGCGCTGGTGACGATCGCCGTGTCCACTCGCCGAAAGAGATCGTCGCGCAGGATGGGGGCGAGATCCAGCGGCACCGTCGTCGCCACGATGTTGCGATCCTTGCCGCGCGCTTCGATCCAGCGAACGGCCGTCGGCGCGCTTCCGGAAGGTCGCAGTGTGCCCTCGAGCGCGTCGCGCGCCGATTCGAGCCGCCGAGCGACGCCACCCATCTCGTTCAGGAGCTGCGCGTGCGCCTGGCGCATCTCTTCGTCGGCATCCATGCGCTCGCGGATGAGCCTTAAGCCCTCGCCCAACAGCTCGATCTCGCGCGAGAGGTCCGTCAGCGCGGCGTCGAGGCCCAGCTCCCAGATCGGATGCGTGTCGAAGTCGCGCGTTAGGCGCAGCATCGCCACGTCGGCGGAGAGCAGGAGCGTGTTGAGTATGGAGAAGACTTCGTCGGCCTTGATCCGCGCGGCGCGCAGCGCCGGATCTAGCCTCCCCTCGACGTGGTCGAGGCTCGCCGCGCTCAAGATGTCCTGCTTCCCGGACAAGCGCTGGCGCATCGTGGGCAAGAGCCCTTTCCCGCGGCGCTCGAGGCGCGAAAAGACGCGCTGCAGCCCGCGCGCGGTGATCGAGTCACCAAGGTGCGCTGCGGCCGCATCCTCCAGGTGATGACCCTCATCCACGATGAGTCGTGCGTACGGCGGCAGCACGGCCGCGTCGTCCCAGTTCTGCGATGACCGACGCACCGCGAGATCGGCGAGGAGCAAGTGATGGTTCGCGACGAGCACGTCAGCCTGCGCTGCCTCACGCCGCGCCGCGAAGAGAAAACAGCGAGAGAAGAACGGACACTGCAGGCGGCCGCACAGGTCCGACTCGGCGGCGACTTCATCCCACACCTCGTCGCGCGGTGCAACCGCGATGTCGCTCAGCGACCCGTTAGGCGTCTGCTTCGCCCATTCGGAGATCGTATGCAGCTCGTCCACGACGTCGGGCTCGAACAGGGAGCCCCCGATGCTCATCGCGTGGTCCAGCCGCTGCAGACAGAGGTAGTTGCGCCACCCTTTGAGGAGGGCGAAGCGGACCGGCTGGTCGTCGAGCGACAGCGCAATGGCCGGTAGGTCTTTCCCGACCAGCTGTTCCTGCAAATTGATTGTGTTGGTCGAGACAACTGTGCGCTCGCCGTTGCGCGCGGCCCAGCGCAGCGCCGGAATCAGGTAGCCTAACGATTTGCCGACGCCGGTGCCCGCCTCGAACAAGCCGATGCCGCCGCTGTTGTACAACTTCGTGATGGCTCGCGCGTAGGCGCGCTGACTCTCACGATCCTCGTAGCGGGTCAGACCGCGCGCGATGGGTCCGCCCGGTCCGAGGTCGTGGTCGATGGCTTCCGGGTCCAGCGGTGTGACTTCGCGCGGACGCGGGACTTCGACGACGACGTACAGATCACGCGCGTCATTGTCCGTGATCGCGAAGCCGATGCCCGAATCGTGCATGCGCGCCGCGATCTCCATGTCCGCGCCCGACGGCTCCAGCTCACCGGACGGATGGTTGTGCAGCAGCAGCTCGCCACGGGCAGCGAAGCCCGGCAGCGCGAGCACGCTCTGGACATCGCCGCGCGCTACGACGCGGGCTGTTTGGATCGTTCCGGCCTGCTCGATCGTGCAGACGAAGCACACCTCACGTCCGCCTGCGAGGCGGATAGCGGTACGCACCGCGGCCGCGGCCTGCGGCGTGAACGTCGACGTCGAGGTGACGTTAGGCAACTCGTTGCACTACGTCTTGAGCGGTTTCTTCTTCGCGGCCGGGAAAAGAACGTTGTTCAGGATCAAGCGATAGCCAGGCGACGCCGGATGCAATGAGAGGTCGGTCGGCGCCGCGCCGATATTGTGCTGCGGATCTTCCGGATCGTGTCCGCCCAGGAATGTATACGAGCCCTTGCCGTAGTCTCCGTGAATGTATTTGACCCACGGCGCGCCTTCCTCGTACGCGAGCACTGTCACACCGCTCTTGAGGGTGCTCTTCGAGAAACTCGTCGTCACGCCATAGAAGTCCGGGATGACAGTGCGATGATCCTGCACGAGCATCGTCGCGACCGGATCCAGCTTGGCGGAGAAGGCGAAGAGCGTGAATTGGCCTAACGGTTGGCGCCGCGCGGGGACGTTGACCTGGTGGCCGTCGATGTCGCTCATCGCATTCACGAAAGGCGACGGCTCCACGTGCGCGCGGGTGAACGCAAAGGCGCGGTCCCAATCCATTTTGGCATCCACGTCATCCGCGATGGGCGTGCCGTCGGCGAAGCTACCGGCGATGTCAGTCTGATGCGCGGCGATGGCGAGACCTAACGTCTCCGTCGCGCCGCACATTGCAAACACGAACCCACCGCGCTCGACGAACTGACGGATGCGTTCCGCGACCGCGCCCTTGAGCATTGGGATTGTCGCGAACCCCATTTGCTTGGCGGTGAGCAGCAGGTGGTCGCGCTGCTGGACGAACCAGGGCGTATCGCGGAAGCCGAGGTAGAGTTTGTTGAGTTGGCCGGTGAAGTCCTCGTGGTGCAGGTGCACCCAATCGTATTTCGTGAGCTCACCCTTGATCACTTCCTCGTCCCAGACTTTCTCATAGGGGATGCCGGCGTACTGTAATGCCAGCGTCACAGCGTCATCCCAGGGCGGCGCTTCTTTGGGCGTGTACACGGCGATCTTGGGTGCCTTCTCGAGCGGAACGGCGTCCATGTTCGAGCCGGCGAGCTCTGAGCGGATCGCAGCAACAGCAGCATTATCGAGCGGCTCGAAGACGATCCCGTCGATCGTCGCCTTGCGCCTAACGTCTTGTGCGTCGGGCAACAGAAATGCGCCTCCGCGGTAGTTCAACAGCCACTCGCCGCGCATTCCCTCCTTGAGCGCATTGAACATGAGCCCATAGGCCTTGAGGTGCTGCCGCTGCGCATCGTCCATCGGAATGAGGAGATGCTGGGAGAAGGCGATGCGAGGCGCGACGAGAACGGCCGCCAGTACGGCGCCGCGCACGAGGGAGCGGAACATGACGCGTATCATTGCTGCGGAAGTTAAAACGCGCGCGGGATGGCGTTGCGCGCCAGATCCAACTCGCGACGTGCCTGAGGCGCGAGGGCGCTCTGTGGATACGTCAGAAGTAGATGCTCGAGCCGTGCGACAGCGCCTTTGCTGTCACCCGTTCGCCGCAGCGCGCGGGCCCACTCGAGATCTGCTTCTGCGGCTTCGGGGGCCGTCGCGTAGCGAAGCACGATGCGCTCCCAGATCATGAGCGCCCGGCTCGCTGCGGTCGAATCGGAACGCGAGCCGGTGATGCGAGCGGCAGCGGCCAACAAGAGCGGCGCTGCATCCTCGACTTCGCCGACGGCGGAGACGAACAGGTCGATCGCACGCGCGGAATCACGCTGGGCGAGCGCCAGAAACGCCTGCCCCGTCGTCGGCGCTCGAATTGCGCGCGTGCGCGAGAGCAGCGCCTGGGCGAGAACGGCGTCTGCCGTCGTCTCGCCAAGGTTGCGCAACTTGTTGCGCGCGCCCTGAAGGTCACCCTCGTACAGTGCGATCCATGCGCGCGCGCGCGGGTCGTCGCCGGTTGCCGCGATCGCTGCTTTCGCGCTGTCGAGCTGCCCGCCGCGCACGAACGCCCAGGCGATCCCGCGCGCGATCTCGTCGCGGATGTCGAGGCTGATGTCGTCACCGAAGCGCTGGAGAATGCCACGCACAGCCGCGGCATTGCCTAACGTGGAGTAGGCGCGCGCGCGTAATAGCAGGACGTCTTCGCGCACCGCCGAGTCGGGACGCTCGCCGTAAGGCTCCAGCAGCGTGATCGCAGACGCCGGATCGCGGCCGTTGAGCGCCGCTGACGCCGCCTTCACTCGCACGCTCGCCGGCGCGCCGTGCTGCAGCGCCGCATCGTACGCGTCCCGCGCGATCGCCCAGGCCTCCAGCCCTTCGACCTCGCCGGCGAATTCGACCCAGGCTGCCGTGGTGCTATCGTTAGGTGGAACCTCACGCAGCGCCGACCACGCCTCTGCCGGCGCGTTCCAGCGCAGCTCCAGGCCCGCCAAGAGTCGACGAGCACCAAGCTCGATCGGCGGATCGCGCAGCACGCTGCGCAGCGAATCGCGCTTGTCAGGCGGGGCGCTGAGCAGTGCGTAAACGCCAGACTGGTCCAACCACGGCTGCGTGCGCAGCGCCTCACGCCACGCCTGCGCGGAGGGCACCCAGAGCCCTAACGCCGCGCGCAACTGTGCCAGCTCGCCGGCGAGCTCCTGCATGTTGCTGAGTTGCTTGGCCGCGAGGCGCAGCACGCTGTCTGCGGCTGCCGTGCGGTTTTGATCGAGCAGGATACGCGCGTACTCGCGAAATGGCGTCGATTCGCGCGGCGAAGAATTCGCCCACTCGATGAACGTGCCGTATGCGTCGAAATCGCGATGCAGCATCACGAGCGTGCGCAGTTGCACCGTGCGCAGCGTCGGATCGCGCGGGCGTCCGGCGAGCAAGCTGCGTAACAGCGGCAGCAGCGAGTCGCTCTGTCCCAGTTGGTAATAGACGCGCTCGAGGCCGAGCACCACCGTCGTGAGCGGCCCGTCGGCGAGAGCTTCGCGAAATGCGGCGACCGCCTCGCGATACTTGCCGGTCGACTCGAGATCGAACGCGCGCTGAAGCGCGCTCGATGTTGGCTGCGTGGGCTGCGGCTGTTGCGCCATCCCCCGCTCGCATGGAAGCGAGAGGGACAGCGCGAGAGCGATCAGGCCGGCGACTGCTGCGCGTGCTGCGCCATTACGGCTGCTTCTCGGCATTGAGGCGCTTGAAATACTCCAGGACGAGCCGGCGTTCTTCCGGCGTTAGGCCGCGCAAGTCATTCCAGGTCGGCGCCTGGAACTTGGACGCTGCCTTTCCGCTGACTGCCGCGGTGCCGGGATTATACACCTCAGTGCCCGTCCAGGGCTTCGCCTCGCGCTTGCCCTGGTCCTCGCGCTCGTCCTCGTTCTCCAGCGACAGACCCGCGTCGAGCATTTTGCGGAACAAGCGCTGTTGCCGTTCCAGGACGGAAGGATCGACGGCCGCGTTTTCCATCGCCTGCGCGAGCTGTCGCGCTTCGCGAGCCATCGCTTCAGCGCGGCCGGTGTTGTCGCGGTCGGCAGCCTCTTCGAGTCCTGCGGCGACTTCGCGTTGCTGCCTCGCCAATGCGCGCGCCTGCTGTCTGCCTTGCGCATCGCCCATGCGAGGGAGCAGGTCCATCATCGATTGATTGAGCGACTGCTGCTGCTTGGCCATCTGCTGCAGCTGCTCGAGCATTTCCTGGAAGCCAGAAGCCGACTTTGCTTCGCCGGCGCGCTCGCGATCGCGCACGAGCGACGCCGCAGCCTGATTGAGCGCGTCACCGGCGTCGCGCATGGCCGTGGCCATCTGCTGCGACGACTGCGCGCTCTGCGTGCGCTGCGTGGCGTCCTCGACCTTCTTGGAGGCGTCTTGAACGCTGCGCAGGGAGCGCTGCGAGAGAAGCGACGATTTCTTTCCTTCCTCTTGGAGCCGCTCGTTCGCTTTGGCGACGCCCTGCTGCAGCGCGCTCTGCTGCGAGCGCAGCTCGTTAGGTGCCTTGCCCTCGCGGGCCTGCTGTTCGAGCGTACGCTGCTCGCGCGCCATCTGCAGCATTTCCTGGATCGCGCGATCCAGCTCGGTTGTCAGCTCCGACTTCCATTCACCGATCTGCTGCTCGCGCGCCTTGCTTAGCTGGTCGGCGGCCTGATTCATCGCCTCGGCGGCTTCCTTCGCGGCTTCCTGACCGCCCTGGGCCGCGTTGCCACCTTGCTGCTTGCCTTGCTCGCCCTTGGCCTGGCTGGACGACTGCTGCGCGTTCTGCCCGGACTGACCTGCCGCGTTAGGCGGCGCTTGGCCCTGCTTCTGTTCGCCGTCTTTCCCCTGTTGCCCCTGCCCCTGCTTCTGCTCGCCGTCCTTCCCCTGTTGCCCCTGTTGCTTCTGCTGCTGCTGCGACTGCGCAGCGCGCTCCATGGCGCGCGCTGCCTCGTTGATCTTGTCCATCGCCTGCTGCACGCGATCCTTGCCCGCTTCGGCCTTCGCTTGCGCCAATCGCTGCTCGAGGTTCTTCACGTCCTCGGCGAGGTCGCGCGACTGCTGCGCGAGCTCCTTTGCCTGTTTCTCCGCTGCCGTTTGCGGCTGCTTGCCTAACTGCTCAGCCATCTTGCGCTGCCGCTCGGCAAGGTCCTTCGCTTCTTCTTTTAGCGTGGACATCTGCCCTTCGAGCGCCGCGCGCTTGAGCATCTCAGCGCTCTTCTCGAGCTGCTCGCGCAACTTCCGCTGCTGCTCGGCCAGGTCTTGCAGAGACTTCTGCGCTTGTTCGCCCGAGAGCTGCTGCGCCGACTCTTCGAGCTTGCGAAGCTGTTCGGCAAGCTCCGGCGTTAGGGCCTGCTTGAGCAGTTCCTGCGTTTCGCGCAGACGCGCCGCGAGTCCGCTATCCAGCGCGCCGGCCTGCTTGAGTTGGCGCTCCAGTTCGCGCGCCGCCTTCTGCAGCTGATCGACGCGACTCGCGATCTCTCGCTGCTCTTTGGCGACGTTCTTCGCCTGCTCGGCGCTCTCGTACGAGAGATTGTCCTTCGAATTCGCCTGCTGTTGCTGGCGCTGCTGGCGTCGAGCTGCATCTGCGGTGCGCTTCTCGAGCGCCTTCTGGGCGTTTGTCGTCGAGTTGGCGCGCGCGACAGTTGAATCGGCCGCAGCGCGAGCGGCGTCACGCATCTCGCTCATCGTCGGGATGCGCACGAGCACTTCGCGACTCACCGCCGTTTGCTTCCACGGCGACGCATCGGTTGCAACCGCTACCAGCTTGAGAGTCGTTCCAGGCGAGAAGCCGCGCGTGCTCAGCATCGTTTCGCCGGACCACTGCTGGCTGCGCTGCGAAAAGAGCGAGCGGACATCGCTGCCCGTTTCGTCGCCCGACTGCGACATCACGCTGATGCGGAGGGACACGTTCCCTAACGCGTGATCGTCAGTCGCGAGCACTGCCACGCCGATGGAATCGCCTTCGGCCGCTATCGTGTCGCGCCCCGGGGCGAGAATGTCGATCGTTGGAGTCGAGTCTGGCATTACTTCCAGCTCGAGCGCATCCGGAACATCGGCGATCTTGCCGGACTTGCCCACGGCTTCCCACGTTAGGCGCGCGCTCGTGCTTGCTGTCAGGCGACCAGAGAAGCGGCGGCCATTCGGCGTGAGGTCGATCGCAGCGCCATCGCCCACGAGGCGCACGGTCGTCAATTCTGTCGAGGAGGTTCCGTCGAGCACGAGCACCGTGCCGCGCGGAATGCGCGCCGGCTCGCCAGTGGGGAGCGCCTCTTCGCGCCTATCGAGATACGCTGGGAAGATCGCGCGGATCGAGACGTCACCCAGGAATGGCCTGTCGGCGACGCGGATGTTGACCGTGTCGCTCCATGCGCGGCCGTCTGTGATCGCCACCGCGACGTCGGCGTCGAGGGGGCCGATGCGCAGCGGCGCGCTTCCATCCGCCATCGTGAGCGACGACTCGCGCCACGAGGCACCCGTCGCGCGTTGCAGCACGATCACGTCCGAGCGGCCAGGAGCGAGCACTTTGACGGTGACGACGTCACCGCGCTCCACGACTTTGGGAGCGTCCTCGATGGCGAGCTTGCCTAACAAAGTTCCGCGCCAGGCGCGCACGGGATGTACAACTGCAGCCCAGCCATCTGTCGAGCGCGACGCGGCAGCTATGAGAACAGCGACCGCGACAACGACGAGCCCACCGCCGAGCAACGCCGCGCGGCGCAGCGATCGCCGCAGTACCGGAACGAGCACCGGCGCGTTCAGCCCTTCGAGCTTGGCGGCTACCATCGCGGCGCCGAGCCGCCCTAACGAGCTTGATTCTCCGACTTCCAGTGCGGTGCGAACCGAGCCGTCGCGTAGAGCACGCTCGCGCTCAACGGCGCGCGCGACGCCGGCATTGGTTGTGATGCGACCATAGCGCCGCCGAATAAACCACAGGGTCGCGGCCACCAGACCGATCACAGCCAGCCAGACGAGCCATGGCGTTACGCGTGGCAGCCGCAGCCAACGCGAATCGGCCAGCAGCAGCGTCCCAATGGCTAAGAGCGCAGCGGCAGCACACGCGGCCGTGGTGATTCCAGCGGCGGCGATCCATCGAACGACACCGCGGCGTTCTCGCTCGACCAGGTTCCGAAGGATCATATGGCTGGGCGACTCGTTATGGCGTATGCGAACAGATTGATGCCCATGCGCAGTGCTTGCTCGTGCAACTCAGGCGGATCTTCGGGATATGTGCCGACGTCTTCCCACCCGTTCCCTAAATCCGCCGAAAAAGTGTAGAACACGGCGAGCCGGTCGCCGATGAAGATCCCGTAACCTCGTGCCGGTGCGTTGTCGTGCTCGTGAATCTTAGGCAGCCCACGTGGGAAGTCATACACGATGTGGTAGATCGGGTGCGTCAGCGGTACGTCAACTAATTGTCGGTCAGGAAAAACGCGCGCGATCTCGCGACGGAAGCTTTCATCTAGGCCGTAGTTGTCGTCGACATGCAGAAAGCCGCCGCGCAACAGATAGTCACGCAAACGCGCGACTTCGGTTTCTGTGAATTTCATTTCGCCGTGACCGGTGGCGTGAAGCAGCGGGAAGTCGAAGAGCCGGTCATCCGACAGCGTCACACGCCCTTCCGTCGCCTCGACACGGAACGCCGTCCGTTCGTTGATCGCCTTGAGCAGGTTGGGCAGCGAGGAGGGGTTCGCGTACCAGTCGCCACCACCCTCGTACTGCAAGCGAGCTATCGCCAGACGCGGTGGCTCATGCCGAGCCGCGCCGAGCGTTGCGCTCAGACCTGTCACTACCAATGCACCGACGACGAACTGGCGTCTCACTCTTGTGCCTCCTGTGCGATGCGATACGCCTGGTTGCGAGCCACGCCATACTCTCGAACGAGTGACGCGGCTGTGTCCCGCGTACTGCTTCCCTGCGCCTTCAGCACTCGAGCCCGGTCGCGCATCGCCCCCTCGTCCTGCTCCTCGACCTCTATACCCCGCCCTTCTACAACGATGACGACCTCACCCCGAGGCGCGTTATCGCGGTAGTACGCCTCGAGCTCAGACACCGTTCCGCGACGGAACTCCTCGTGCTGCTTGGTCAGCTCCCTCGCCACCACGGTTTGCCTTTCCCCGAGTCCCTTCTGCGAGAGGTCCAGCAAAGTCGTGGCCAGACGGCTGGGCGACTCGAACATAACGCTCGTGTGCCCCAACGCGCTGAGCTGGGATAACACACGATCGCGCTCCCGCCCAGAGCGTGGCAAGAAGCCTACGAACGTAAAAGCGTCGGTGTGGAGTCCGGACGCCACCAACGCGGCGAGCGGCGCCGACGCCCCGGGAACGGGGACAACGCTCATTCCAGCTGCAATCGCCGCGGCGACGAGCCGCTGGCCGGGGTCGGAAATGAGCGGGGTGCCAGCGTCTGTCACGAGCGCGATGTCTTCACCGTCCGTTAGGCGCTCCAGCAGCTTGGGGACGCTTTTCGCCTCGTTATGCTCGTGATACGAGGCGACGCGCGCCTTGATCTCGTATCGATCCAGCAGCTTTCGCACGTGCCGCGTGTCTTCGGCGCAAATGAGCGCGACGCTCTTGAGGACGTCCACCGCGCTGTATGTGATATCGCCGAGGTTCCCGATCGGCGTGCTGACGACGTACAGCGTCCCCGACGATGAGTGTTGCGCTCGATCGGGCGGCAGCATGCTGTTGGACCGCGCCTTGTACTCTACGAGAGGCTCCCTTCAGAAGCTGTGGGCAGTCAGCGTCGCGTTGAAGAGTGTTTCAGCTCAAGAAGAAAGGCCGAGCTGACGCCCGGCCTCATATAATGAACGCGACGTGAAAGCTCGTCGTTCACGCTCGCCTCGTTAGGCAGCGTGCTTCTTGAAACGCTCCTCGATGTACGGCTTCGGAAATGCGCCGACGATCGTGTCGACAACCTTTCCATCTTTGAAGAACAACATGGCTGGAATCGAACGCACGTTGAAGCGCGTCGCGGTTCGCATGTTGGTGTCGACATCGAGTTTGGCGACTTTCGCCTTCCCCGCGTATTCGACGGCCAACTGATCGAGGATGGGACCCACCGCCCGACACGGACCGCACCATGCGGCCCAGAAGTCGACGACGACGAGACCGTGGTGCTGCTCGATCTCCAGCGCAAAGCTTTCGTCAGTCACGGCAACAGCGTTGGACATTCTACTAGTCTCCTGAAGTTAATCTTCTAGCTCTATGGCTACTAAAATCGCGCATATCGGAATTGCAGTTCGATCACTCGCTGACATAGTACCGTTTTATCGCGACGTTCTGCAGCTCCCTGAATTACATCTCGATGATTCGGACGGTGCGCGCATCACTGGCCTTCGCGCCGGCGAACCAATCGTTGAACTTCTGGAAGCCGACGACGCGCTCTCACCAATCGCCAAGTTTCTCGAGAAGCGCGGCCCCGGACTGCATCACGTCTGTTTCGCTGTTGACGACATCGACGCAACGCTCGAACGCTGCCGCACAGCCGGCATCCGACTCATTGATTCAACGCCTCGCATTGGCGCCGAAGGAAAGCGCATCGCGTTCTTGCACCCCGCCTCGACGGCCGGTGTGCTGATCGAGCTCTCCGAAAAATGAATCTGCGATGTGGAGTAACAGTTCCGACTCAGCTGGTCCTGCAGAGCTCGCGCATGGCCGCGATGTCGGCGTCCAAGACGTACCAGCGCTCGCTCGGGCCCTTGATCGTCACGAACTGCGGAGTCTTTGTCAGTCTACCTCGAGTCACTTCCACGCGAACCACGCGGGTGCCACCCTCACCTTGAAGCTCATCGACAATGCGATAGCGATCATGCGCGAAGCACTGCTGCATGATGATCTCTCGGCGTTCGAGCTCCTGCCGGGAAAGCTGATCGCGCGCAGGACCCTTCTCGGTTCCCCATACCACTGACATCGCCTGAATGTCCTGGGCGTTAACAGCAGCCAGGAACAATTCCACCGCATGGCGCGGCCGCTCGGCGCCTGTTTGCACGGCGCCGGGACGCGGCGTACGGCAACCTATTAATGCGAGTGTGGCCAGTAGGGCGACTGCTCGCTTCACGTCATTTTCCTCCGGGAGGGGCGCTGGAAGGCTAAATCTGATGCGCGTCCGCGGCAACGGATTACACACGGAACAACGAGCACGATGAGCAAACCCCTGCGGCTGTACATCAACGTCGATCACGTGGCGACGCTGCGTGAAGTCCGGCGCTCCACCTATCCCGATCCCGTGCGCGCCGCCGTCTTGTGCGAAGCGGCTGGTGCCGATGGCATAACGGCGCACCTGCGCGAAGATCGCCGCCACATCCAGGATCACGACATCGAGCGCCTGACGAGTGCGATCCGCACCGTGCTGAATCTCGAGATGGCGTGCACGGAGGAGATGCTTCAGATCGCGGAGCGCGTGCGGCCCTATCAGGTCACCTTAGTCCCCGAGCGCCGCGCTGAGGTGACAACGGAGGGGGGGCTGGATGTCACCCGGAACCCCGCGGAGCTTCGCGCGGCCATCGACCGGATCCGGTCCGCCGGGAGCCGGGCGAGCCTCTTTATCGATGCGGACCTCCGTATGGTCGAGGCTTCGAAGGACCTCGGGGCGGACGCCATCGAGCTGCACACCGGGCCGTACTCCCACCGCACCGATGCAGCCGTCCCCCTGGCCACCCTCAAGGCAGCCGCCCAGCGTGGCGTCAGGCTGGGCCTGGCCGTACATGCCGGCCATGGCCTAACAGTGGAGAACGTCGCACCCGTGGCGGCCGTTCCCGAAATCGAAGAACTCAACATTGGTCACGCAATTGTGGCTCAAGCCGTCTATATCGGGATTGCAGCCGCAGTTAAGGAGATGAGAGCGGCCATGGCCACCGGTCGCGGGGTCGGCTAAAGGACTCCGGGCGGGTAGCCAGCCGGTCACATTTACCGGTAGGTTCTCGTTCTACACGAGTTTCGATGGCACATCGCGCCACGCACGATCTGCTCGACTTCTACGTTGTTGAGGCGACCGAATACATCGATCGCATCGACGCGCTAGTCACGCGCGCAGGTCACTCGGCGCCCGACGGCCAGTCGCTCGTGAGCGCCGCGCGCGCGTTGCGCGGCAGCTCGACGATGGCGAAGGCCGAAGGCATGGCCACTTTGGCGCTGGCGCTCGAACATGTGGCTCGCGGAGTGCGCGACGGCACTGTCACGTGGACGCCGGCGGTTCAGGGCGCGCTCGTTTCGACAGTGGACGATTTGCGCATCCTGCTGCGGAACCTGCGAGTGTGGGGACCTAACGAGCAGACGCGGGCCACGTTCCGCGTGGACGAGCTGCGCGATCTTGTCCCCGGAGATTCACACCTCGCGACGGCGCGCCTAACGCCCACGCCGGCAGCCGGCACGGCGACGCCGGTGTTCATTTCGCTGCAAGCGGCGGCCATCGCGAGCGCCCTCGAGCAGTACGTCCGCGCACCGGCCGAGCGCCACGCGCTGGACGACGCGCTCGCGCGCGTGCGCACGCTGCGAGGCATCGCTGCCGTCAACGAGCATCCGCCACTCGGCGACGTCGCGGATCTCCTCGAGCGCGCCATCGTCGGCCTCCCCGCCGGTGCCAAGCCTAACGCGCAACAACGAGAGCTGCTCGTCGCGGCGGCCGGCGTCCTGGCGCGCGCGGCAGACGAGCTGCGCACGTTAGGCAAGCCGACGATCTCCACGCCGGAGCTCGCGCGCTTCGCCGCGGCGGCTGCGTTGGTGCACAACGTCGAAGGCGCCGTCGCCGAGACGATCGTCAACGTCGAGCAACTGTACTTCGCGGACGCAGGTCCGCACGTGCTGCAGCGCGGCACAGCGCGCCCGAGCAACCCAGCCGATCGCTTCCGCAATGAAACGATCGTACGCTCGGAGCACCTCGCGCGGCTCGTGGCCGAGGCTCGCGCCGCAACCACCGACGTTGGTCGCGAGCGCGCTGAGCGCGAGCTGCGGAGCACACTGCGTCAGCTGGAGCAGACGGCCGCGACCTTGGGTGAGAGCGCAGCCGAAGCGTTTTTCGGAGAGGCGGCGATGGCGCCGTCGATCCTCGCCCCACGCCGACTCAACGCCCTCGAGGCGGCCGCCCAGCTGCTCCTTGCACCCGCGAACGGCGAGCTCGCGCAGGCATTGTCGTCGCTCACGCGCTCGTTTACGACACCGCCGTCGGCACCCGCAGCGCCTTCCGAACCTGCGCGTCGCCCGTCCGGCGCTGCCGCTCCCGTTGCCGCCCCTGCCCCTGCCCCTGCGCCCGCTCCCGCGCCGATGGCTCAGCCGAGACGATCGTCCGTCACGCCGACGGGAAAGGAGCTCAGAGCGCTGCTGCAAACAGGGATCGCCGGCTTCCAGCCGCTGTCGCAGGCGCCATTGAGCGAGCCGGCGAGCATGGGCGACGACGACATCGTCCCCATCGAGTCGTTGCTCTACCGCGGACGGGCAGCGCTAGATCGTGCGCTCGCTGTGCGCGATGAGGTGCAGCGCGCCAGCCAAAGCGGAGCGACGCCCGACGCGGCCGCGCTCGCGGAGCTGTTCGACTTGCTCGAGCTTGCCCGTCGCGAATGATCGTTAGGCAGTTATGTTCCGCGCTATGAAGCTGAACTGGCGCGGTGTGGTGGGCATAGCCATTAGCGTCTTGCTGCTCTGGTGGGCGCTGCGTGGCGTGGAACTGGCGCAAGTCGCGCAAGTTCTCGGTCAGTCGAACGTCGCGCTCTTCGTGTTAGCGACGCTCGTGGCGACGACCATCTACCCGCTCCGCGCTCTGCGCTGGCGGTACATCCTCTGGCCGGTGAAAGAGCGGCTGCACTTTGGTCCGCTCTGGCGCGCGACCGCCATCGGAATGATGGTGAACAACGTGATTCCAGCGCGCGCTGGAGAGATCGCGCGGGCTTTCGCGGTATCACGTGAGGAACCGGTGGTGCGCTTCCCCGCTGCCATCGCGTCGCTTGCGATCGACCGCGTGCTCGACGCGATCCTCATCATCGCCTTGTTGATCATCTCCATGCTGGACCCTGCGTTTCCGCGCGACACAGTGATCGCAGGTCAGCCAATCGGCCGCTATGTGTACGTGGCAACCGCTATCGCCGCTGCGGCGCTCGTTATGCTCTTTCTGCTGGCAGTCTTTCCGCAGCAGTTCGTGAGCGCCTTCGAGCGCATCGTATCGAAGGTGGCGCCGCACTTCGTCGAACGTCTTTCGCGGCTCTTGCACTCGTTCGCCGATGGACTGGCCGTGCTGCGTCGTCCCACGCTGCTGCTGCGCGTGCTGTTCTGGACGACGGTGCACTGGCTCATCTCCGGCGCCGCATTCTGGATCGGCATGAAGGCCGTTGGGATCGACGCGCCTTATAGCGCCGCGCTCTTCGTCCAAAGTCTTATCGCCATCGGCGTCGCGGCGCCCGCCGCACCGGGCTTCTTCGGGATCTTCGAGTTTTTCGGCACCGAGGGGCTCGCGATCTACGGCATTTCTCGCGATCTCGCGGTGAGCTGGGCGATCGGCTTCCATCTCCTGTCATTCGTTCCGATCACCGTGATGGGCGCGATCTATTTCGTGCGCATGGGCCTCTCGTTCCGCGAGGTCGGACGACCGGCAGCGCAAGAGACCTAACGATGGCTGCCGCGGCCGTCCGCGCGCAGGCCAAGGTCAATCTCTATTTGCGCGTCACCGGCCGGGAAGCGTCCGGCTATCACCACCTCGAGACGCTGTTCTGCCGCATCGGCCTGGCGGACGTCGTGACCGTCCGCCTAACGCCGACGTCGCGCACGCTGGACTGCTTCGGACCGGCGCTCCCTCGCCGCGGCCTCGGCTCCGTCGCCGAGAACCTCGCCTGGCGCGCCGCCATCGTCTACGCCGAAGAAGCGCGGTGGCCTGGCGGCTTCGAGATCGAACTGGAGAAGCACATCCCCGTGAGTGCCGGCCTGGGTGGCGGCAGCGCGGATGCGGGCGCCGTCTTACGCATCCTGAACTCGCTCAACGCGCGGCCGCTCGCGAACGAACGTCTGCTGGAACTGGCTCGCTCGTTAGGTGCCGACGTCCCCTTCCTCGCCCAGGCCACGTCACCGCTGGCACTGGCGTGGGGCCGCGGAGACCAGTGGCATCCGCTGCCGGCGCTACCCGAGCGCGCCTGCTTGATCGCCGTCCCAACTGCCGGCGTGGCGACTGCGGACGCGTACTCGTGGCTCGACGAGGCCCGCCGCTGGTCCGGCCGCGAGATCGCGCCCGCGGACGCTGTGAACGCGATTCCAGCAGTGCTCTCGTGGAACGACGTGCGCCTCCTGGCGCATAACGACTTCGAGGATGTGGTCTTTGCCAAGTGTCCGGCGGTGCAAACGGCCTGGCGCTACCTCTCCGGCATCGCTGCCGGAATCGACCCCGGCGGCTTCACCCGAATGAGCGGTTCAGGGTCCGCCGTGTTCGCCGTGCTGGCGACTGGCCTGCTCGAGAACAGCGAGGTCCCAACCCCGCCAGAGGGCGTCAAACTGACTGCGACACGCACCGCGTCGCGCGTTGAGCCAGTTCAGCCAATAGACTAGGTTTGGGGGCTCCGCGTGGCAGTCAGCTGCCCCCTCGTCCAATGGCAGGACATCGGACTTTGGATCCGAGAATGGTGGTTCGAATCCACCGGGGGCAATCGCCGACGACACGGACACTTGCGACGACTGACGTGCATTCCCCAACAGCCACCCTCAACTCTCCGCCGCGACCATGAACGAGTCTTCAGGTGCGGGCTTGTACCTCGCGCAACCTGAACCGGTTCAACAGGCGGCGCTTTCGCGTGGATTTCGGCTGATTTCGGGGACCGCGAACCGCGCGCTGTCGCTGGAAATCGCCGAACTGCTGGGCGTGGAGCTGTGTAAAGTCACACTCACGCGGTTTGCCGACGGCGAGATCTTCGTCCGTATCGACGAGAACATCCGCGGCGCAGACGTCTTCATCGTGCAGCCGACGAATCCGCCGGCTGAGAACATCCTGGAGATGCTGCTGTTGATCGACGCCGCCAAGCGCGCGTCGGCTGATCGCATAACGGTGGTTCTGCCGTACTACGGCTACGCCCGGCAAGACCGCAAAGACCAACCGCGCGTGTCGATCGGCGCCAAGCTCATGGCAAATCTGATCGAAACCGCCGGCGCCGACCGCATACTCGGCCTCGATTTCCATCAGCATCAGCTGCAGGGCTTCTTCGACAAGCCAGTCGATCACCTATACGCCGCACCGGTGCTCGTCTCGCACTTCCGTCGCAAGCAGCTCGTCGATCCGGTCGTGGTAGCACCCGACGTGGGTTCGGCGAAAATGGCGCGAGGGTTCGCCAAGCGTCTGAACGGCTCGCTGGCAATCATCGACAAGCGGCGGACGTCGCCTAACGTGGCGGAAGTGCTCAACGTCGTCGGTGAGGTCGAGGGGCACGATTGTCTGATCCCCGACGACATGATCGACACGGCCGGCACCGTGACAGAAGCGGCGCGTGTGCTGAGGAGCATGGGCGCCAAGGACATCTACGTCTGCGCGACGCACGCCCTTTTGTCTGGTCCCGCGGTGGAGCGCCTCACCGCGGCGCCGATCACCGAAGTCGTCGTCACCAATTCCATCAAGATCAGCGAGCGGCAGCAGTTCAGCCGCCTAACGATCCTCTCGGTCGCCGACCTGCTGGCGAAGGCGATCCGTTTCACACACTACCACGAATCCGTCAGCTCTCTCTTCGAGTCCTAACGCATGGCCACTGCAACTCTATCCGCAACCAAACGCAGCGACACCGGCAAGGGCGTCGCGCGTTCTCTGCGCCGAGAAGGGCGCATTCCCGGCATCATCTACGGTCGCGCGCGGCAACCGCAAGCGCTTTCCATCAGCGCGCGCGAGCTGCTGCGACTGTTGGAGCACATCTCCGCCGAGAACACAGTCATCGACCTAACGATCGATGGCACGACGGCGCGCACGCTGATCCGTCAGATCCAGCGGCACCCGCTCAAGCGCGACATCATCCACGTCGACCTTCAGGAGCTCATCGCCGGTGAGAAGGTCGAAGTGAAGATCCCAATCGTGCTGCAGGGAGTGCCAGCCGGTGTACGTACTTCCGGCGGTATCCTCGACCAGGTCATGCGCGAGCTGCGCGTGCGCGTTGACCCGGCGCAGATCCCCGCGCGATTCGAAGTCGACGTCTTGGAGCTCAACATCGGCCACTCGATCCACGTGAGCGATCTCACGATCCCTCCCGGCGTCGAAGTCATGGATGATGACGGTTCGACGATCGCGACCGTCTCTGCTCCACGCGCGATTGAAGAGCCGGCGCCGGTGGCGGCGGTCGAAACGCTGGAGCCGACGGAGCCCGAACTCATTCGGAAGGCGAAGGGTGAGGACGAGGAGGGTGAAGGCGAGCCGGAGAAAGAGAAGGAGAAGGAGAAGAAGTAGGACCTTCTCGGTTCTTCGCACCGCGCTAGCGCGTGAAGCTCGTCGTCGGGCTTGGGAATCCCGGGCGCGAATACGAAAAGACGCGACACAATGTCGCCTGGCTGTTGCTTGACCACGTCGCCGGAATCTGGCGCGCGGACGACTGGCGCCGCGATGGCGAATCGCGAGTCAGCGACGCGCGCCTCGGTTCGACGCGCGTGCGACTCGTGAAGCCGCAGACGTACATGAATCTGAGTGGGCAGGTGCTGCGGCCCTATCAACGGCGCGAGTCGTGGTCCGGCGCGAACGATCTGCTCGTTGTCGTGGACGACGTGGCACTTCCGCTCGGACGCTACCGGCTGCGCGCGCAAGGGAGCGCCGGCGGACATAATGGCCTCAAGAGCATCGAAGCCGCGTTAGGCAATCGCGAGTACGCGCGCTTGCGCATCGGGATCGGGCCGCAGGAGGCTGAACGCCAATTCGAGGATTTGTCAGATTTCGTTCTCGGACGCTTTGGCAAAAGTGAGCTCGCGGTCGTCGACGAGCTGTTGCCAAAACTCACTGATGCGATCGAGATCTGGATTCGCGATGGAATTATCCCGGCGATGAATGCGCACAACCGTCGTCCCCCCACCGCGCCGACGGAAAACGATCCGCCGCGGACCAACGCGGACTAACGCGGACCTAACGACAACTAGTAAGAGCGAGAACGCGGAGGACTGCAACTGTTTTAGTTAACTGCGCTCACGTTCGAGATCGGCGCGTCAGGACACTTTACAAGGATTTGTAGTGCTCTGCGTTCCTCGGGCGTGGCAGGGGCCTCCGCGCCGCTCGGCGTTAGGCTGTTGCCGTTGCAGTTGACAAAAAGCTGCCGCTTGCGCGATTCGCGCAGCGGAAGTGTCGAACGATTCGCGTTCGTCGCAGTTCAAATCCGTGTTCATCCGCGTTCCCGCTTTTTGATCTTGATCTTGTTGAAGCCGGACTGAGCCACGACTCATGGCATGGCTCTCGCTCCATTCGCGACCACAATGGCCGCGATCTGGAAAGGCTCAATCGCATTCGGGC
>CBQVAZ010000012.1:0-20075 GCA_967720205.1 uncultured Gemmatimonadaceae bacterium
TCCGCGTCTTCGGCCGGAAGGAACGTCGCGGCCAGACGGCCGCGGATCCCGTCCCCTTCGTACCCGAGGAATGCGTGCAGCGCTTCGTTCGCCTCGATGATCGTCCCCTGCGCATCGAGCAGCGCGATGCCAGCCGCTGAGTGATCGAAGATCGCGCGGAAGCGCGCCTCAGTCGTACGCAGCGCTCCGACAGCACGACGCATCGCCTGCTCAGCCCAAGCCGTGGCGTATGTCGCCACGCCGCCAACGATCGCGAGCAAGAGGAGCTTGGCTCCCTCGTCAAAGAGCGATGTGCCGCTCAGTCGCGAGCTCTCGATCGGCGTTGACCACAGAGCCAAGTCGCCGGCCGTTGTGAAGTACGCTCCCACAAACGCGTACTGGAGTACGGCAACGGTCGTCGCGATCGCGGCACCAGTCGCAGAGCCGGTGAATGGGCGCGCGGCGAGTATCGCGCAGTAGGCAACCCATACCGGCGATTTCACCGCGAGATCGGCATTTCCCCCCAAGCCGTAGCCGAAAAGCAGGGCCGTAATCGCCGTGATGTCGACAATCGCGTTGAACGTCGAGAGGTGTTTCCACCGCTTGCCTTTGCGATGCACGCTGTACGCCTGGACCAAGGTCCAGAGCATCATGGGCAGGAGCACGGCCAGGTTCACCGCGGTGAGTGCCTGCGGGAGCTTCACCGAGTAGAGCGCCGCCGCCACGCCCAAAAGGGCCAACACCCCGAGGCGCACGCGATTTAGCGCTCGTTCAGCGCTCGCGTGCTCGGCTTCTAGAAGTGCAGCCGTCGGATTGTCATCGATCAGGCGAACGTTGGGGACATCCGCCAGACGGTCGGCAGCCATTTAGGGGGGACGAAGTGGGATGCGCCTTTGTGGAAGGCGACGAGTGTGAACCACTTGTCGTCACTTGTTCAGGTGCCCTAAGGGTATTCCCAGAGGGCGCTTACCTCGTCTTAGCGGGGTATCCGCGCCGAGGCGGTTCTGAGGGCTAGACGCACGGCGCCGCGTACCGGCACGACCTCCTCCGTCCGTACGGTCCCACCCGGGACAGCGGCCTTCAGCCGGTGCTCGAGCCGCTTCCGCAGGAGCGAGCCCTTTGCCAATAACCCGCCCGACAGGGCCAGCGGAATCGTCGCCCGCTCGTCCCCGAACAGGCGACGCCCCAGGGCTCTGACGTGGAGCATGAGCTCCTCGGCGGCGAGGGAGATGAGCGAGTTTGCGCGCAGATCACCCGATGCTGCGGCTTCCAGTACGACCGGCGCGAGCGACGCCAGATCGCTGGCGGTTGCCTGAGCGCCCCAGGGGATAAGCTCGAGCGCGTCGCGCAATTGAAGCGCCGCCAGGACAGCACTGCCTAACGAAGTCTCCGGCTCGCGGCCGTCTACAGCGGCAGTGACGATGCTGAGCGCGCGACGACCGATCCAGGAGCCGCTCCCCTCGTCTCCGCAGATCGGGCCCCACCCGCCGCAGCGTTCGACGGTGCCAGTCGGGCCGCGCCCAAAGCAGACGGATCCAGTGCCCGAGACGAGGAGCACGCCGGGCCCATCTCCGAACGCGTCCTCCAGCGCGATGACCGCGTCCGGATGAACCGTTGTGTCGTCTGCGAGGTCCAGGCGTTCGAGCGCGTCTGTGAGTGCTGCGCGTTCTTCGTCGCGCCCGACGCCAGCCACACCCACAACCAGGGCACGAACTGTCGTTGCTTTGGCGTCGATCGATGCCAAGGCATCGCGCACGGCTTGAGCGATCACGTTCGCCGAGTGCGCGGCGGCACCGGGACGCACGACACTCGCTCCGCCTGAAGCAGTAGCGACCTCGTGTCCGTTTTCGTCGGCGACGAGCACGCGTGTCTGCGTGCCGCCACCATCCACGCCGATGAAGAGGCCCATTTTTGGAGCAAACATAATCAGCCCTCGCGCTGGCGAGTGATCGTCACGCGACGGCGTACGCTTCCATCGCGAAGTATTCAGCGAGGCCGAGGCGATCAAGGAGCGCAGCGGTTTCGCGATTGCGTGCATCGACTCGCTGCCAGAACTCCCGGTCATCCAGGCCGGGGAAGGGAGCGGAGTCCTTTTGCGACTGGTGTTTGAAGATCGCCTGAATCTTGAGGTGCAGCTCTTCCTGTGAGAGCGGAACGAGCCAGGTCGCTTCCGTCACCGGCCATTCCTGCCAGGCGCCTCGATAGAGCCAGACTTGCGGGAGCCGCGGCGACCGCTCGTTAGGCTTCTCCGCGCCCGGCGTCCCGGGCACGACGTTCGGGGGATGCGACGCTGCCCAGCCGCTCGCGCGCAGCTCTGCAAGAGCCTGATCGATCGCTTCCTTACACATGCGGTGCGTGCCATGCGGATCGGAGAGGTCGCCGGCCACGAAAATCACGTCCGGGCGCTGTTCCTCGAGCAAGGTTTTGACGATTGCGACGTCAGACGGCCCGATCGGATCCTTGCGAACCTTACCCGTTTGGTAGAACGGCAGGTTGAGGAAGTGCGCCGCGCTCTTCGTTAGGCCGAGCGTTTCGATGCCGCTGACGGCTTCTGCCTCACGAATGACGCGCTTGATGTCCTGAATCTCCGTGGTGTCGATATCGCCCGGCCGCTTGGCTTCCAGCGCCTTTAGGACGCGATCACGCAAAGCGGCCGCTGCATCGCCATGCGCAGTGTCGCTGGTTTCCAGCCGCGCGAGGAAATCGGTGTAGCGTCGCACGTCGTGATCGAACACAGCAATGTTGCCGCTCGTCATATACGCCACGATCACGTCGTTGCCGTTCTGGACGAGCTTGTGCAGCATGCCGCCCATCGAGATCACATCGTCATCCGGGTGCGGCGAAAAGCAGATCACACGCGCGTTGTGCGGAAGCTTGGAGCGCCCGCGGATCTTTGCGCCCAGCGCATTAAACGCGAAGCCGTTCGCCTCGCCGGCGGCGCCGAAGCGTGCGAGCAACGAGGAGAGTTTGTTCTCCGTGTAATCGCGCGGCTCCAGCTTGAGGATCGCCTTCTCGCTCTCGCGCGAAAGCCAGACGATCGCGCGAAGCGCGAGTGCGTCGGTCCACGTCACCTCGTCGAGGAGCCAGGGCGACGCCTGCGCCGTCAGCTCGGCGGCGGCAGCCGTATCGAGATAGAACATGGTTCGCGCATGCTGCTGCAGGAACGTGGCAGCGACGTCAACGTCGACCTCGCCTTCGACGGCACGCCTAACGATGTCGGCCTTGTGCTCGCCGGTCGCGAGAATGGCGATTTCACGCGCTTCGAGGATCGTGGCGATCCCCATCGTCACGGCTTCCCGCGGCACGTTCTCTTCACCGAAGAAGTCAGCCGCGGCGTCGCGGCGAGTGATCGTGTCGAGTGTGACTAATCGCGTGCGACTCGCCAGCCCGGAGCCGGGTTCGTTGAAGCCGATGTGTCCGGTCTTCCCGATGCCGAGTATCTGAAAGTCGATTCCGCCCGCTGCCTTGATCGCCTGCTCGTACGCCGCTGCGTCGCCGGCTACTTCGCTGCGAGCGGAATCTCCGCGCGGGATGTGGACGTTCTCGTGAGCGATGTCCACGTGCGCAAAGAGGTTCTCCCACATGAAGCGGTGGTATGACTGCACGCTCTCTGGAGAGATCGGGTAGTACTCATCCAGGTTGAACGTCACCACGTTCGCGAAGCTCAGTCCTTCCTCGCGATGCATGCGGATCAGCTCGCGGTACACACCCACCGGCGTCGCGCCCGTGGCCAGACCGAGTACGGCGTTACGCCGTTCTTCGGCGCGGTCACGAATTACCTGGGCAATGCGCGTCGCTACTGCGCCGGCCAGCGAGGCGTGGTCGCCGAGAATGACGACGGGGATTCGCTCACGCGCGGGGCGCCGCTTGGGCGCGACCGCCGCCATTTCGCCCGTCGGCGTACGAAAACGATGAGGCCCGCGACGTATCTCTACATCGCGGGCCTCGACGGACGCAGCTGACGGATCGGAACCAGGCAACCGACTTTGCGTTAGGCGTTAGGCCGTGAACGAGCTGCCACAGCCGCAGCCGCCCGTCGCATTCGGATTCTTGAACGTGAACCCGGAGCCCTGCATCGACGAGACGTAGTCGATCGTCACACCGTTCAGATACTGAGCTGAGAAGGGGTCGATGAAGAGCTTCACCCCTTCCTGCGAGAGTACGAAATCGTCATCGGCCGGGGCGTCCTCGATAAGGAGGCCGTACTTGAAGCCACTACAACCACCGGGTTGGACGCTCACGCGTAGGCCGCCAACGTCTGGCGTCACGCCTTCGGCATCCATGAACTTCTTCACTTCGGCCGCGGCGACAGACGACACGACGACCATGACATCAGGTTGCTGAGTGGTGCTCACGAAAAACCTCCTCGGTGCTGCCGCACCACAGGTGCGGCATTCACAAACTTAATACCCGTCATAGGCGCTTCAAGAACGCATTAGTTCCCGCGTAGCAACTATTTACCGAGCGCCCTGGCTAACCGCGCTCGGCCGCCCCATCAGTGCCATTACGCTGTCCGCCAGGGCGGTCCGGACAGAGTTGATTCTGCGATTCTCGCGGGTCGGGTTCACGCGGTTCGATAGGAGGATTACAAAGATGTCGTTCCCTGGGTCGATCCAGATCGATGTCCCAGTGAAGCCGGTGTGTCCGAACGCCTGCGCCGACATGAAACGGCCACCAGAATTCGCGCCGTTGGCAGTTTCCCAGCCGAGAGCGCGGTGCGACAGCTTTGGATTCTGAATGTGCGTGAACTGCTGAATCGTGTGTTTGGACCAGATACGCTTTCCGTCCAAGCTCCCGCCGTTCAAGTAGGCCTGAGCCAGCCGAGCCAGGTCAGACGCGCTGCTGAACAGGCCCGCATGTCCGGAAACGCCGCCAAGCGCGTACGCATTCTCGTCATGTACCTCGCCGCGCAGGTGCCGCTGCCGCCACGGGTCGATCTCAGTCGGCGCTATGAGGGCGCGAAGAGTGGTATCGGGGCGATAGAAAGTCTCGTTCATGCCGAGCGGTGCGAAAACGTGGTTCGTCGCGTAGCTGTCCAACGACGTCTTCGTCACGCGGCGCGTGATTTCGCCCATGATGATCGCGCCCAAATCGCTGTAGACCATCTGGGCGCCCGGCACTGTATCGAGTGGCGTCGCGATCGCCAAAGCGAGGGCGTCGGCCGGAGAGGTCGCTTCCTTGTACAGGGGCCTCCAGGATGGCAGGCCGCTCGAGTGTGTGAGCAGGTGCCTAACGGTTACGCGGCTCTTCCAGCGACCAGTAAACTCGGGAATGTATCGCTGCACTGGAGCGTCGAGCTTGACGAGGCCCTTCTCGACGAGCTGCATCATCACCGAGGTGAGCGCCACGACCTTGGTGAGCGAGGCCATGTCCCAGAGCGTGTGCAGACTCGGCGTCGTACTATCGGCTGCGTCCAGGTGCCCGACGGAGCGCTCGAGGAGAATGCCATTGTGGTTCCCAACGACGGCTACTGCGCCTGGGAAAGCCGAGTCCGCCAAGGCGCGACTCATCACGAATCCGACCCGATCAGCCAGCGCGGCCGGCGCGGCGTTTGCGACCGGGATCGTTGCAGCTTGAGCACGACCTGCTGTGGGTGCCCACGCAAGGAGCGCCAACGCGACGAGCGACGATGCCGCTACGCGGTTCGCGGTGTTCCCAAAGAGGGTGCCGAACAATTGGCGGCCCATATTACTTCCCTGACTCCTAACTGGGGGTAACGGTCATGCGAACCATCTTGCTCGCGGCCATCGTTTGTACGCTCGGCTGCGGCGGACGCTCCATCGTCGTTCAAAACCCACCGCCGCAGAGCGCTGTTTCGATCAAGGTCACGAACGGCCTCACGCAGGCCGTGAATGTATACGTGACCGGCACCGAGGCCGAAGTTTTTCTTTCTCAGGTCGCAGCCAACTCCTCATCGAGCTTGCCAGTGCGAAACATCGCGCCGGGAACAACAGTGAAGTTGCGCGCGGTGACCAGCGATGGCTCGAAGACGTACATGCGCGAGGGAGTTGAACTGCGCGACGGCTACGAGTGGCGCGTACCGTAAAGCAGGGTTGTTGCACAGAGTTAACTGGCGTAGCTTCAGGCGCTTTGCCGCATCCATTTCGTGGCGAACGCAGCTGTATTGCTGCGGTCATCCGGCTCTCGGGAACACGCCACGAATGGCTTCACACGCATCGATCCCCTCCTCCTTCACTCGTCTAGCGTAAGCAATTGACCGTATGAAGCTGGTTTGGGACTGGATCCAGCGCGGGTATCTCAAGGTCATCGCGCCGGTTGGTGACTATCTCGTTCGCAAGAACGTGAATCCCAACGCGATCACGACCTTCGGGACACTCTGCACGCTCGCCGCGGGCGTGATCTTCGCCACGGGGCATATACGGACGGCGGGGTGGTTCCTTGGAATCACCGCGTTGTTCGACGTGCTCGACGGAACTGTCGCGCGGCGCACGAATCGATCGACGACGTTCGGCGCGTTCTACGACTCGACGCTGGATCGCGTTGCGGACGGAGCGGTCTTCGGTGGGCTCACCGTGTTTTTCGCGCGCAACGACGTGCACCATTCGCTGCCATCGTGGACCGGGACGCCGATGGTTGGTGTGTTGCTTCTGGGGATCATCGGCACGTTCCTCACGTCGTACACGCGCGCGCGTGCCGATGCGTTAGGCGTCGATCTCAAGGACGTCGGAATCCTGCAGCGCCCCGAACGCATCACGCTGCTCGCAGCGCCGCAGGCCTTCTTCGGACTGACGCTCAACGGCTGGGTCCTGATTGCGATCTGTGTGCTGCTCTCCGTCACGGCGTGGGTCACCGCCGTGCAGCGCATCGCGCACGTGTACCGCGAGACAAGCGCCGAGCGCCCCCTGCGTGAGCGCCGCGCCGCGCGCGTCGAGCGCGCCGTTAGGCCGACGCCGGAGCATGTGCTCCGGGGAGATCTTCCGGAACCCGCGTCGTACAGTAGCAGACCGCCGAACTAGTCGCTCTGGAGAAATCGAACTTGCCCGCTTCTTCCGCGAGGGCGCCTCGCGCCACCATCCGCCCCGCCGCGGGAAGACTAGGTGTACTCACACCGGGCCTCGGCGCGGTGGCGACGACGTTCATCGCCGGCGTCGAGAGCATCCGCAGAGGATTGGCGAAGCCGATCGGCTCCCTCTCGCAGATGGCGACGATCCGGTTAGGCAAGCGCACGGACAAGCGCTCGCCGCGCATCCGCGAATTCGTGCCTCTGGCGTCGCTGGACGATCTCGTCTTTGGCGGCTGGGACCCTATTCCGGACGACGCGTACACGGCGGCGACGAAGTCAGGTGTGTTGGAAGAGCGCGACCTCACACCGGTCGCTGATTTTCTCAAGGGAATCACGCCGATGCCGGCGGTGTTCGACTCGAAGTACGTCACGCGCCTAACGAATACGACGAACGTCAAGAAGGGGAAGAACAAGCGCGATCTGGCGGAGCAGTTGCGCCAGGACATCCGCGACTTCAAATCGCAGAGCGGCGTTGATCGCGTCGTGATGGTGTGGTGCGCGTCGACGGAGGCGTACATCAAGCCGGGCGCCGCACACGCAACGCTCAAGGACTTCGAGCGCGCGATGGAGGAGAACCACGAGGAGATCGCACCGTCGATGCTCTATGCGTGGGCTTCGCTCATGGAAGGTGTCCCGTTTGCGAACGGAGCGCCGAACCTGACCGTCGATACGCCAGCTTTACTCGCGTTGGCGAACGAGCGCGGCGTTCCCGTGTCGGGGAAAGACTTCAAGACGGGCCAGACGTGGATGAAGACCGTGATTTCGCCAGGTCTCAAGGCTCGAATGCTCGGGCTCGCGGGCTGGTACTCCACGAACATCCTCGGCAATCGCGACGGCGAAGTTCTGGACGATCCTGCCTCGTTCAAGACGAAAGAGGAGTCCAAGCTTTCGGTGCTCCACACCATCCTGCAGCCGGAGATGTATCCCGAGCTGTACGCCAAGTTTTCGCACGTCGTGCGCATCAACTACTACCCGCCGCGTGGCGATAACAAAGAAGGGTGGGACAACATCGATATCTTCGGGTGGATGGGTTACCCGATGCAGATCAAGGTGAACTTTCTCTGCCGCGATTCGATCCTCGCGGCGCCGATCGTACTGGACCTCGCGCTGTTCAGCGACTTCGCAATGCGCGCGGGGATGAAAGGGATCCAGGAGTGGCTTTCGTTTTATTACAAGAGCCCGATGGCGGCGCCGGGATTGACGCCGGAGCACGATCTCTTCATTCAACAGACGAAGCTCAAGAACACCCTGCGGCACTTGATGGGCGAGGAACAGATTACGCACCTGGGGCTGGAGTATTATGCCTAACACGAGAGGGCGGCGCGGCGCGCACGTGGCGCTGTTCCTGGCCGCATGGCTCGCAGCCGCGTGCTCGTTCGATAAACCGAAGCCCGAGCTGCGACTCTACACCGACGACCTCGCAATCCGGGTCTCGTTCGAGCCGATGCCCCCGCGCTCGATGACCGACATCCAGTTTCGCGTCACCGTGCGCGACCGAAAGACCGGGCAGCCGATCGAAGGTGGCCAGGGCCGCATCTTCGCTACCAACGAAGACAGGCACAGCATCGATAACGGCCTAACGCCGGGACAGGAGCCGGGGGCCTACTACACCACGCTGCGGTTCGTGAACGCCGGACCGTGGGCGATGGGTATCCAGTTCCGTCGCGACTCGACGCGGGTCTTGCAGCGCACGAACGACTGGATGCAGGACGTGCTCCCTGATACGACGTCACCATAACTCGACATGCGCCACTTCTATCGCTCGCATTTGACGCCGGCCGCGGTCGTCGCCGCGGCAGACGCGTTCTTTTCCTCGTTAGGCCTGGCCGCCCAGCCCACCGGGCCGAGGAGCCGGGTCTACCAGGGCGTGGTCGGCACGCCGGACGTGCCGTCGAAGATGCGGCTGTCCGTGCGTCCCGAGGGCGGGCATTACACTTTCGTTGAGGTCGAGACCGACCAGATCGGGGAAAGCCGGCTGGATCGCAACGTGAAGCGTTTCTTCGTGCAACTGCACCGGCAGGAAGAGCCGGGGCACGCTATGGCGGCAGCGTACTGACCTCCGCACGCGGCAAGGCACCGTCCGCGCGCCTCACGCGCGCGCAAAAGCTCGAGCTGTACTACTGGATGCGCCTCACGCGCTCGCTCGAGGAACGCTTGGTCGCGTTATACCGCCAGACCAAAGTGGTCGGAGGAGTGTTTCGCTCGTTAGGTCAAGAAGCCGATGCCGTAGGCAGTACATACGCGCTCGAGCCGCGCGACGTCATGTCGCCGCTGATCCGCAACCTCGGTTCCATGCTCGTGAAAGGCGCCGCGCCCGTCGATGTGCTGCGCCAATACATGGCCAAAGGCGATTCACCGACGCGTGGCCGAGAGCTCGGTTTGCATTTCGGTGACATCAGCCGAGGGATGCTCGGCTACATCTCTCCGTTAGGCGATATGGTTTGCGTGATGGCCGGCGTGACGCTGTCGTTCAAGATGCGAGGCGAAGATCGCGTGGGCCTGGTGTACGCAGGCGACGGCGCGACGTCCACGGGCGCCTTTCACGAGGGGCTCAACTTGGCGGCGGTGCAACGCTGTCCGCTCGTCGTCGTCGTAGAAAGCAATCGCTACGCCTACTCGACTCCGACTGAAAAGCAGACAGCCGCCAACCAGATGGTCGATAAAGCCATTGGATATGGCATCGCCGGCGAGCAGGTTGACGGCAACGACATTCTCGCCGTTTACGACGCGACAAAACGAGCCGTCGACCGCGCCCGGCAGGGAGGGGGCGTGTCGCTCGTCGAGCTGCTCACCTACCGGCGCAAAGGGCACGCGGAGCACGACAGCCAGTCGTATGTACCCAACGGGGAAATCGAGTGGTGGGAAGCGAACAACGATCCGGTTGACCGTTATGTGAAGGTGCTGCGAGAGACCGTCGCCGTGCGGGACGAGGAACTCGTCGCGATCGACGAGAGAGTGCGGCTCGAGGTCGACAGCGCCACGGAGCTCGCGGAGCAATCGCCACCGCCGGAACCGAGCGACGCGCTCGAAGGGATGTACGCCGACCCGGCACGCGAACCACCGCTATGGTTTCGCGAGGGCAAAGCGCCTGCCGTTATGCATAACGAGCGGCCGGACGGTTGGGGCACCGCTCCCGCTGTCGCGGCCAACGAATCATGAGCGAGCGTACGTATCTCGAGGCCATCCGCGAAGGCCTGTTCGAAGAGATGGAGCGCGATGCGAATGTCTTCTGCATGGGCGAAGACATCGGGATGTACGGCGGCGCGTTCAAGGTGACCGAGGGCCTCGCGCAGAAGTTCGGCGATGCCCGAGTCATCGACACGCCGATCTCGGAGATCGCCATGGTTGGCGCTGCCGCCGGTGCGGCGCACATGGGTTTGAGGCCAGTCGTTGAAATGCAGTTCATCGATTTCATCGCGAACGCATACGACATCCTCACCAACTACGTCGCGACGGCCCGTTATCGCGAATCGCCTCCATGCCCGATGGTCGTGCGCGGACCGAGCGGCGGTTACGTGCGCGGCGGCCCGTTTCACTCGCAGAACCCCGAGGCGGCGTTCGTACACACGCCCGGACTAAAGGTTGTCTATCCCGCCACGGCGGAAGACGCCAAGGGATTGATCAAAGCCGCCATCCGCGACGACGACTGTGTGCTCTACTTCGAGCACAAGTACCTCTACAGGCGCATCAAGGGAGATATGCCTAACGGGGATCACGTCGTCCCAATCGGGAAGGCGCGCACCGCGCGCGAAGGAACGGACCTTTCGATCATCACATACGCGGCGACAGTGTGGAAGGCGCTGGAGGCAGCCGAACACCTCGAGCGCGAGGATGCCGTGTCTGCCGAAGTCATCGACCTTCGCACGCTGGCGCCGTTGGATGACGCCGCGATTGACGCGACGGTGAAGAAGACGAACCGCGTGCTCATCGTGCATGAGGACACGCGCACGGGCGGTCTGGCGGGGGAGATCACCGCACGCATCAACGAGCGCTGCTTCGCCTGGCTCGACGCGCCGGTCATGCGTATTACAGCGCACGACGTGGCGCTGCCGTACGCCCCTTCGCTCGAGGATTTCGTTTTGCCACAGACGAGTGATATCGTCAGGGGAGCAAGGTGGGTCCTGAACTATTAGGTCAGAGGTCAGAGGTCAGAGGTCAGAGGTGACGAACGCGGCGCCGGAGCCGTCCGACGACGGCCGCGCTCGACGGATTGGGGTGGGCTGTTTTATGACGTTCATCGGGTTCTGGAGCGGGGGGATGATCGGGGTGCTGTTGGCGAAGGCCGTCGGTGCCGCGCGGCGCTGTACGCCGCCGGAGGGCCTTCCCGCGTGTGACTGGTACTATTTCGCGTTAGGCGGCATGCTGCTCGGTGCCGTCTCGCTTCCCGTGTTGGTGCTGCGGCGGCTGCGTCGCCGTTAGGCTTCCGTCAGGAGATTTCGCTTGGCTCGCGTTGACGTTCCAATGCCGCAGATGGGCGAGTCCATAGCCGAGGGGACACTCTCGCGCTGGCTCAAGAAAGTCGGTGACTCGGTCAAACGAGACGAACCGATGTTCGAGATCTCGACCGATAAGGTCGACGCCGAGATCCCGGCCCCCTCTGCTGGCGTGCTGGTTGAAATCCTGGTCCAGGAAGGGCAGACGGTGCCCGTTCAAACGGTCGTTGCGCGGCTCGAGACGGATGCTGCTGCCGCAGCAGAGGTCAAAGGTCAGAGGTCAGAGGTCAAGGCAGGCGGTGCTGCGCCATTGCCGCCGTCGCCCGTGCCTGCCGGGGATGGAACGCCTGCGGCGCTTACAACCACGGCGCCGCAACCTGCGATCAAGGGTGCCGAGCCGCCGAAAAGGGCCGCTCTGACCTCTGACCTCAGACCTCAGACCTCTGAAGCCAGACCTCAGACCTCAGTAGCCGACTCGCTCGAGGAACGTCTCCGCACAAAATCTTCTCCGCTCGTTCGCAAGATCGCGGCTGAACACGGCATCGAGCTCAGCGGCCTCGCGGGCAGTGGACTCGCCGGGCGCGTAACGAAGAAAGACATCATCGCCGTCATCGAATCCGGCGTGAAACCGGCGGCGTCGATGTACGCGCCAGCTGGAATCGATGCGCACGGTCCGCCGATCGAGCCGTGGCCCGGCGATCGCGTCGAGCCGATGACCAAAATCCGCCGCCTAACGGCGGAGCACATGACCCTCGCGCGCCGCACCGCGGCGCACGTGACGACGTTCCACGAGATCGACCTCACGCGGATCGCCAAGATCCGGCAGCAGCGCAAAGCCGAATTCGAGGCGCAAACGGGCGAGAAACTCACCTATCTGCCGTTCATCCTCCAGGCAGCGCTGCAAGCTCTCGCGAAGTATCCGGTGATCAACGCGGTCGCCTCCGGTGACCGCATCATCTATCGCAAAGCGTATAACATCGGGATCGCTGTCGCGCTCGATTGGGGGCTCATCGTCCCTGTGATCAAGAACGCCGACAACCTGTCGCTGGCGGGCCTAACGCGAACGCTCAACGACCTGGCTGGTCGTGCGCGCTCCAAGAAATTGCGCCCGGAAGAGGTCGAAGGCGCCACGTTTACAGTCACGAACTACGGCGTCTTCGGGTCGATCGCGGGCACGCCGATCATCCCGGTAGGGACGTCGGCGATCCTCGGCATCGGGGCCATCGAGAAGCGGGCCAAGGTATTGCCCGGCGTCGACGGCGAAGACACAATCGCCATCCGGACCTGCGCGTACTTCGCGCTTTCTTTCGATCACCGCATCGTGGATGGCGCCGACGCGGATAGATTCATGGCGTTCCTGAAGACGTCCCTCGAAACGGCGACAGAACCAGCTGCCTAACGTGAACCGCGTACTGACGATGGTGCAGCACACGCTCGACGCAGACGCGCTGGCCGATTTCTACGATACCGCCCGGCGCCGACGAGCCTACTTTGAAGCCGCCGGCTGCCGCTATTGGGTCTTCGAGCAGAACACGGCGCCCGGAACATTCGTCGAGTTCGCCGAGGGGCCTGACGTCGACACGCTCGCCGCCGCGCTTCGCGCACATACTGGCGACGCCTTCGACGGACCAATCTTCTCAGAAGTGGAGACGCGATAGATGCCGACACGACCGCTCGCGATCGATGGCAGCACCTGGCACGTGATCCCGTCAGGACGCGTCACGCAGTACGACCGCGATGAGTTCGCGCTGCTCTTCGTGAAGCATGAAGGCGGCGATCGCGAAGTTCGTGTGACACGCTATTCGCCACAGGGCTCGCGCTCGCGCGAAGAATCACTGGCCGAGCTGAGCGACGCCGATTTGCGACGTCTTTTCGAGCAGTCGCAACCGAGCGCAACGTCCCCCGAGGCCGGATACACGCCGTGAAAGTTGGTGCGGGCGCGAGTCCGCAGGAGCCAGCGCGTCGCATCGATCTCCATTTGCACACCACCGCGTCCGACGGTGTGCTGTCTCCGTCCGCCCTCATCGAAGCGGCGCGCGCTGCCGCGGTCGACACCATCGCGCTGACCGACCACGATTCTATCGACGGCATCGTAGAAGCGCGCAGCGTGGCCAGCACGAACGGAGTGCGAGTGATCGCCGGTGTCGAGTTGAGCGCGCATGACGACGAGCGCGAGATCCACATGCTCGGCTTGCACCTCGAACGTCTGGACGGCATGCGCTTCCGCCTCACCGAGCTGGCCGATGCGCGCCGGGATCGCGCGCGCGAGATGGTGCATCGGCTCAATGAAACGGGCGTGCGTATCGAGTTCGACGACGTCCTCGCGCTGGCCGGCAGCTCCGCGTTAGGCAGGCCACATATCGCCCGCACGCTCGTCGCGCACGGCTGGGCCCACGATCATCGCGACGCGTTCGAGCGCTATCTCTTGCCGGGCCGCCCGGGTTTCGTCGCGAAGCGGCGACTGCCTGTGGATGAGGCGATCGCCATCGTACACGACGCCGGCGGCCTTGCGGTGCTCGCGCATCCCGCGGCCGAAGACTCGCTCGAGCGCCTACGGACGTTTGCGCGCCAGGGACTCGACGGCCTCGAGGTCGCGCATCCGAGTCTCGCCGCCGACGATCGCGCGCGCCTCCATGCGGCTGCGGATCACCTCGGTCTCGTCAAGAGCGGCGGCTCCGACTGGCATGGTCTCAAGGACGGGAGCAAGCGCATTGGAGCCGAGGACGTTCCGGTAGCCTGGCTCGACGCGCAGCAGGCGCGGGTCGCCGCCCGCCGATCCACGGAACACGTCGCCTAACGAATCCCATGGCGACCGATCGCTTCGCGCTTGTCACTGGTGGCGGCGTGCGCGTCGGGCGCGCGATCAGCGAAGGGCTCGCCCAACACGGCCTTCACGTCGCCGTGCACTACAACAGGTCAGCCAAAGACGCAGAAGAGACAGTCGCCACCATCATCGGCCAAGGTCAACGAGCGATCGCGGTACCTGGCGACCTTCGCGATGCAACGGAGTGCGCAAAGCTCGTCGATCGTGTACTGGCGGAGTTTGGCGCGCTCGACGTCGTCGTGAATTCAGCGGCGTCCTTCATCCAAACGCGCATCGGTGAAACGGACGCGGGCACGTGGGACGAAGTCTTCGCCCTCAATGTGCGCGCACCGTTTCTCATCAGCCAAGCAGCGGCCGCTGTGATGCGAGATGGAGGATGTATCGTCAACATCGCCGACCTCGCTGGGCTGCAGGCGTGGCCGTCGTATCTGGCGCATGGAGCCTCAAAAGCAGGGCTGATCAATCTCACGCGTAGTCTCGCGCGCGCACTCGGTCCAAGAATTCGCGTGAATGCAATTGCTCCCGGAGCCGTTCTGCTGCCGGAAGGTTTCGCCCAGAAAGCAGCCGACAATCTGATCAACGAAACTCCGCTGCGACGCCTGGGCGCGCCGAGTGACGTCGTCGACGCAGTGCGCTATCTCGTCGACGCCGATTTCGTGACCGGCTCGCTCGTAGTCGTCGACGGTGGGCGTAGCGCGCGCTAGTGCAACGGAACTACAGGCACCGGCTGCGGACTCGTCTATCGGAAGGTTGAAGTTCTATTCTTACTTTTGTGTAACTCTCGAGGATCGACAGCGTGGCGAACAAGCTCTCGTACGATGTGGTTGTTGTTGGCGCCGGCCCGGCAGGGATGACGGCGGCGCTGTACGCTGGGCGCGCCATGCTCAAGACGGCTCTGGTGGAGAGAGGCCAGCCCGGCGGCGAGCTGCTCAATACCGAAATAATCGAGGACTATCCCGGTTTCTCACGCATCGACGGCTGGGAGCTCGCCCAAAAATTCGAGACACACGCCAAGGAATTCGGTGCCGAATTCCGCATGGCGAACATCTCCAGCATTCGGAAGCTCTCGGACGGCAACTTCGAGACGGTCGCTGACAACGGCGAGATGTACCTCTCGCCGGCGGTGATCCTCACGGCAGGCGGAACGCCCGTGAAGCTCGGCATTCCAGGAGAAGCCGAGTACGCAGGGAAGGGAGTTTCATACTGCGCCATCTGCGACGGCGCCTTTTTCAAGGGCCACGTCCTGGCCGTAGTGGGCGGCGGCGACGCGGCATGCGAGGAGGCCGACTTTCTCACTCGTTATGCGAGCAAGGTCTATTTGATCCATCGCCGCGACGAGTTCCGCGCGTCGAAGATCATCCAGAAGCGTGTCTTCGAAAACCCAAAGATCGAGGTGATCTGGAATACGGTCGTTGACGAGATCCACGCCGACTCGGCGGGGCTCGTGAATCGCCTAACGCTGCACAACGTTCTCACCCGGGAGCGTCGGCCGCTCGAAGCGACCGGGATTTTCATTTTCATCGGCTTCACGCCGAATACCGGCCTGGTCAAGGATCACGCAGCGCACGACTCGATGGGCTACTTGAAGACAGACGACAAAATGCAGACGTCGATCGCTGGCCTCTTCGCCGCCGGTGACGTCCGATCGCAGCTCACGCGGCAGGTAACCACGGCAGTTGGCGACGCAACAACCGCTGCCGTTGCGGCGGAGAAATACATCACCGCGCTTCGCGACGTCGGCGCGACGTCTTTAGCGGCGACTGCGTGAACATCGCGGTCTTCGTAGTCGGCGCCTTTCAGGAGAACACGTATCTTCTGTGGGACGCCGCGAGCGGCGAAGCGGTGTTCGTCGATCCGGGAGACGACGGCGACGCGCTCGCGGATGTCGTTAGGGCGCGCGAGCTGAACCTCTCGGCGATCTGGCTCACGCACGCGCACATCGATCACATCGGCGGTGTGGCCGGCCTCAAGCGACACTTCGACGTGCCTGTGTTCATGCATCCACTCGACGAGCCTCTGTACCAGCGGGCGCCCGACGTGGCTGAGATGTATCAATTGCCGTACGAGGAGGGTCCGCTTCCAGATCGAACGCTGAGCGAAGGCGATACGCTTCGGCTCGGGTCGCTCGAGTTTCGCGTTATGCACGTACCGGGTCACGCGCCTGGCCACGTCGCGTTCGTCGGTGACGGTGTGGTGTTTGGAGGGGACTGCCTTTTCGCCGGTTCGATCGGCCGCACCGACCTCCCATTCGCTGATCCAGCGCAACTGGATGCATCGCTGGAACGTCTCGCCGCGCTGCCGCCGGAAACGCGCGTGCTGCCGGGTCATGGTCCCGAAACGACAATCGCGCGCGAGCGCCTTTCGAATCCGTTCCTCAACGGAACTGCGCGTCTCATAAGCCGTTAGGTCGGGCGCTGTCGGCGCGCTAGCCAAATCTCCGTCGCACCAATCAGATTGTCACATCGGTGCGGAACGTTTACGTCCATCGCTCCGGTGGCGACCGCGGCAAGCTGCGGGTTAGGGCTTAGCTAACCCTATCCCCTAACACCTTATCCCCTAGTTCGATGTCTCTTTCTGTGCGACCGGTTGCTCGTGTGCTTTCGTTCCTGGGCTCGACGCTGGCGCTCACATCGTGCGACAGCTCGTTGACCGTGCCGGGCAATCAGATGACGTGGGGCTTCTTCCAGACGAGCGCGCTCGCTGCTGCAGGTGGCGCGTACTCGACGCTGCCGAGCGGTCAGTTCTTTAAGGGCACGCTGACGTCCATTCCTGACGCGCGCGTTAGACCAGACACGTGCATCGAGCTCGCGAACACGACGAACCAGCAACCGCTTGCTGTGACATTTCTAGACGCGGGCGTTTCGATTACGGCGCAATTCGGTTCCCGCACCGACACCATTCCAAGAGTCTCTTCTGCCTCACGTACGGCGTACGAGGCGTCGGCGCCGAAGGCTTTTCAGCCCGGCGACAGCCTGATCGTGAAGATCCCGGGCGCTGCCGGCGGTTTCCCCGCCGCCGAAATCCGCGCAAAGACGGCCGAGCGGTTGACGATCGATTCGTTGTCGATCAAACCGCAGCCGGCCGCGGCGCAACTGCGCTGGATTCCATCTTCCGATCCCAACAGCGCGCTGCTGGTCGAGTTCCGTTATTCATCGATTGGAGGAACGACGTTCAATCAGCTGATCCGTTGCGCATTTATCGATGACGGCGCCGACTCGGTGCTCTATCGTGTCTTGCAGCCATGGGTTGGCGCGAACACCGCATCGCGCAACGTGACGTACACGCGCTTGCGCACTTCGATCGTTCAGATTGTGGGCGGTTTCCTCGAAGTGATCTCCACGTTCCAGGTACCGACTCCACTCGCACCATAGAGGATGACGGCAACCGCGAAGGGATCTCAGGCCACTCGCCAGGAACGTGACCCGTTAGGCACGCTCGACGTTCCGGCCGACGCGCTGTACGGCATTCAGACGTTGCGCGCGGTGCAAAACTTTCCAATCAGCGGCTACAAGCCGTTGGAGCCGTTTGTTCTCGCGCAGGTCTGGATCAAGAAAGCGGCTGCGCTGACGCACAAGGCGACGGGCCGCCTCGATCCCAAGCTCGCGGACGCGATCGTTGCTGCGGCCGATGAAGTGATCGCGGGAAAGCATCGCGACCAGTTCGTCGTGGATCCGTATCAGGCCGGTGCCGGAACGTCGCACAACATGAACGTGAACGAGGTGCTCGCGAATCGCGCCAACGAATTGTTAGGCAGCACCCGCGGCAGCTACTCGCCGGTGCATCCGAACGACCACGTGAATATGGCGCAGAGCACCAACGACACGATTCCGACGAGCATCCGTCTGGCGTGCCTGTCGCAATTGCCCGGGTTGATCGATGCGTTCAAAGAACTCCAGACTGCGCTTGCGGCGAAAGGACAAGAGTTCGATGACATCGTAAAATCGGGGCGCACGCACCTGCAGGACGCGATGCCGATCCGGCTGGGCCAGGAGTTCCGCGCGTACGCGAATACGATCGAGCGCTGCATCAAGCGCGTCGAGGAAGCGGCTGACTATCTGCGCGATCTTGGAATCGGCGGCAGCGCCGTCGGCACGGGCGTGACCGTGGAACCCGAATATCCGGCGCTCATGATCCGCTTCTTGCGCGAGATCACTGTGCTCGATCCGCGCGTTGGCCAGGATCGCATTCAGCTCATGCAGAGCATGGGCGATGTCGCGGCGTTTTCAGCGGCGCTGCGCGGGCTCGCGATCGACACGAGCAAGATCGCGAGTGATTTGCGGCTCATGGTCAGCGGACCGCGGACAGGTTTCGATGAGATAAGGTTGCCCGCGGTGCAACCCGGTTCTTCGATCATGCCCGGCAAGGTCAACCCATCCATTCCAGAGATGGTGAACCAAGTCTGCTACCAGGTGATGGGCTGCGACACAACGGTCGCTATCTCGGCTGAGCATGGTCAGCTGGAGCTCAACGTGATGATGCCAGTCATCGCGCATAACGTGCTGTGGTCGATGCGCATCCTCACGAACGCGACGCGTGTCTTCGCCAGCGAGAAGTGCGTTGCTGGCATCGAGGCCAACGCCGAGATGTGCGCGTATTGGGTGGAGCGGTCGGCCGCGCTGGCGACCGCACTCGCGCCGCTGATCGGTTACGCGAAAGCGGCCGAGATCAGCAAGCAGTCCGTGAAGGAAGGACTATTGATCCGCGATATCGTTAGGCGCGATGCAATTCTTCCACCCGATCGCATCGACGAGGTGCTCGATCTCAGAAAGATGACCGAGATCGGCGTCCCCGGCGGACCGAACGGAGCCGTCTCATCGGGGTGAGGCATGCGAATCACAACGTGGGCCGAATACGCGTTGCTGTGCTCGGTGAATCTGGCGCATCGATACGGAGACGGACCGGTCAATGGACGCGAATTGGCCGCGGCGGAACGGCTACCGGCTGATTACGTCGAACAGATCCTTCTGCGGCTGCGCCGTGCTGGGATCGTGACGAGCGTTCGCGGGGCGCATGGCGGATACGAGCTCGCCCGCTCGCCAGCATCCATTTCCGTCCGCGAGGTCGTGACGGCCGCCGAGCACGCGACGTTCGACCTGCACTGCGTTTCGCATCCGATCGATGAGGAGCGCTGCTCTGAAACGAACAGCTGCAGCATCCGTCCGGTGTGGGTGCTCCTGCAGACGAAAATCGACGAAGTGCTGGAAGGGGTAAAGCTGGCGGACCTTCTTCCGGAGGAACGCGAGGTGCGCGGACGCGTCGGCCTTCCCGTGCTGCAGGCCTAACGAATAGAGATGGCGCTCGGACTGTTCACGCGATGGCGAACTGAGTGGCGCCAGAGGCGTCAGGCCACGGCGTACGTCGGCGCGCTGCGCGCCGAACCGTCTGACGCTGACGTCGAGTGGCTCGCCGCCGAAGGTACGCATGGTGACAGCGATCGCGCACGCTGGGAACTGCGCTACGCGCGCGCAGCGCTAGGGCTTCTCGCGGCGGAGCGCGATGCGCTGGATGACATGACGCCGTCGCTCGTCGCGCGCGAGATTGCCGCCGCGATGCACGCCGATCCGCGTGTTGCGGCGCAGATGGTGAAGCTTGCGGAACAGCAATTCAACGAGCGCCTGATGGCGTACCGTCACGCCTTCACAGACCGCACCGCGACCTCAGGCGTCACGGAACGACTCGGCGACATGTTCCTGCGACTCGCCGATGCGCCGCCGCCTAACGCAACAACTCGGGCGCGAGCGAGCGCCGTCGTCGCGAAGTATCTGGACGAGGCGAATGCGGCCCTGCGGGAACACTTTGGCTCCGCCGTGCTGCC
>CBQVAZ010000013.1:0-19290 GCA_967720205.1 uncultured Gemmatimonadaceae bacterium
GCGGCGCGTTGACGGGTTGCCAAATGAACGGCGGAGCGCCAGGCGCGCCCTTCTCGTACTGTGCGTAGGCCAAGCGCGTCGCGTCACCCGTCACGGCCTTGTTGTGCGCCGCCAGAAACGTCATGCCTAACGCCAGCACCAGAGCACAGGGCAGCGCGAAGCGACTCAAGCGCGGTTTGCGCTCGGCTGCACTTCCGAACAGCACCCACCACGCCAGATAGCCGGCGGGAAGGATGCTGACGGCTAATCCTTCGAGCGGTCGCGTGAGAGCGAGGAGCAGTGCGCCGGCGCCCGTAAGCACACCTAACGCCACGCGCGGGCCGTTTCGCAGTCGGCCTAGGGCGCCAAAAACGAGTGCGCTCCCGGCGACAGCCTCGGAGGCGCCCCAGTAGCCGGAGGCCCAATCCGTGTCGGCGAGCACGAGAATGAACAGCGACATCGTGAGGAACGCTGGCCGTCGCGAGAACCACGCGGTCAGCATCCAAAAAAGCGCCGCTCCCATGACGGCAAAAGCCAGCCACTGGCCGAGTCGAGGGCTGCCGCCCACTGCGGAGCCTAACGCGAGAAAAAGTCCGTGCCCAGGCAAGTACTTCGACGAGTACGTGGGTTGATGCAGGACGTGAATCGTCTCCACGGCCTCCGGCAGCGGGTACGGCCGGTGCGTGAGACGGCCGCTCGCGAAGGTCTCGCCGGCCAGCACGTAACTGAACTCGTCGAGCGCGCGCGGCAGCGGCCAGCCGTCGGCAGCGGTGCCGACAACAGCCAGGGTGAGGCTGAGCGCGGCGGCCGCGACGACCGAGAGGGTCGCCGAGCGCCTAAAGGCGCTCAGGCACATGAGATAGGTAGAGCGAAGAGTCAAAGCGGATAAGGGCTGGCCGGGCCACCGTTCTGCGCCCAGGCATGGCACGACTGGAGAAGATCAAGAGCCATGCCGGCCTCTGCCGTGCGGGCCATGGCTCCGTCTGAGCGTTGGAGGGCCCGACGACGCGGCAACGGCGAGCAGCTCGCAGCACGAACGGACCACGCGCCCAATCGGATGAGCCTCAAATCGAGCCAATTCAGGCAGAGTGCACGCGCATCTCGAGTTCAAATAGATGCCGAGGAGCCTAACGAGCTTCTTGTGATGGCCTGGTCACGCGGCGTGACACGCGCCTAACTCGAGGCAAAAGCTGTGGACTCTGCGCGCAGAACTGTGGTGGGCATCACTATTCACGCCATCTCCCACGTTCTTTCATTTTTTCGTCAGCGTGACCGAAGAAACTCGGGCCTGCGAGTCAAAGTGACGTGTGCCCTTTGGAGTCGCCGCGCGGAGTCATCCAAGTTCTTGCGGCGCAACGTCGCACGCGATTCACGGCCACTTCGCAACGCGGAATTCTTGACCGGCCTAACGTCACATTGTTCGGGCCGTGTTCTTGCTTAGTCACGATCCCGAAGTCTGAACCTTGGGAACCGATGATTACTTCAACCGCACGGAATCGACAGCGCCGGTCCGGCCTCACGATGGTCGAGCTGCTGATCGTCATCACAGTGATCGGAATCGTCACGGCGATCGGCCTGCCGAACGTGAATACAACGATTCGCCAGCGCCGCGTGATCGCAGCGTCGAGCGCGCTCGCTAGTGATGTGGAAGCTGCGTACTCGCTCGCTGCTCGCCAGCGTCGGCCAGTGCGCCTGACGTACCAGTCCAGCACCGGTGAAGTTCGCGTGGCCGATCGCGCCAGCGGGACTGTATATAGGCGCCGGCCGTTGCGGATGTCCTCTGAGTATCACCTCGATGGTGTCACCATGCTACCGCCGGTGGTTGACGTCTTTCCGACCGGTCTCAGCTCAGCAGCCTTCAGCGTTCGCCTAACGAATGGCTCTTTTCAGCGACAGATTCTGGTCGGGCGCACAGGCTTGACGCGGGTGATCGTTCCATGACGCAACCCTCGGCGCGCTTGACTCGCTTGCACGTACGCCGTCGTTCGACTCGGTCGCGGCGCGGCTTTGGTTTGATAGAGGTGATGGTTTCGCTCGTCATTACGAGCATCGCTATGGTGGGTCTGGGCGGCATGCTTGTCCATGCGGCTCGCACCGCTACTCAGGTCACAGTGAGAAACTCACGCTCGGCCGTCGCGACGCAGACACTCAATCGCCTCGCGGCCGTGCCTTACGCGACGTTGGAAAGCAAGGCAGGGTGCCTCACCGTGACGACGCAGCCGTTCCCGCACACACGCTGCGTCTCGGTGACTGCAGTCGCCGGTGGATCGGGCACGAAGCAGCTGCGTCTGATCATCACGCCGCAGAACGCTACTGTCAGGGCCGACACGCTCTACCTAACGCGGACTTCCGGTGCCTCCATTAACCCGGCGGCCTCATGAAACGACGCAGCGCAGTTCGAGCGCGCCTTGGCATGGGGATTCCCGAGCTGATCGTCGGTCTGGTCGTGATGGGCGTTATCGGCATCGCGACCGTCAAGACATTCCTCTCGCAGACGCGTTTCGCAGACGCGCAGCTCAAGCGACGATTCGCGCGCAGCGTTTCTCGCTCGCCTATCAATCCGCTTATGTCGGAACTGCGGATGGTCGAAAATGCGGGCGGCGTCGCGGCCGCGTCGTCAGCAACGGGTGCATCATCGATTACCGTTCGCGTCCCGATCGCGATGGGTCTTGTTTGCGGCCAAGCCGGCGCTTCCACGGTGCTCAGCATGACGCCGACTGACTCGACGGTGCTCGCGGGCACCGCGGTGTCCGGCTATGCCTATCGCGCTGCAAACGGAACGTACACGTACACAGAAGGCGCCGTCACAGTAGCGTCAGCTGGCGCAGCAACGTGCGCCGGCGCGGGCATAACGACACTTCCAGGCGGGCGCGTGGTAACTGTCACGCCATTCGGCGGTGCCGTCACCGTTGGGCGACCTGCATTCCTGTATCAGCGCGTGCGGTATTCATTCGCGCCGTCTTCGACGCTCTCTGGGCGCATCGGGCTCTGGCGTACGCTGGAAGCCAGCGGCACCACAGAGGAACTGGCCGCTCCATTCGATGCGGCATCGCGCTTTCGATTTTATCGCAACGCGAATGACACATCGGACGTCACTGTTCCTCCGGTAGGCGAGATCACCGGCGTCGAGCTCGTGCTCTCGGGCGCGAGCGAGAGGCCGCGCTTCGGTAAGAGTGTGCCCGAAGTGGCTCCGCTTCGCACAGCTGCATTTTTCGTCAACCGACTCAACTAAACCGAGCTATGCCTCCCTCGCGCCTAACAACGAGAATCGCTAGTGGCCGGCGTGGCTCAGCGCTCGTGACGTCGCTAATGCTGCTCGCTGTAATCTCAGCGGCTGTTGCCGGCACCTTCAGCATGGTCGCTTCCGAACGTCAGTCACTCGGCGATCAGGAAGCGCAAGCCGAGGCGTACGACATCGCACGCTCGGCGCTCGATCGATTCATCGCCGACCCAGCCGTCGTCTTTCCGGGCTTTAACCCACCGGCATGGATCGGACCAGATTCGGTGCGCATCAACTTGTCGCGCGGCCACGCTTGGCTGCGTGTGCAGCGCTTGCACCTGACCGGCAATACGCAGGTCGCGACGTACTCCGTTCGCTCGCGTGGCGTGCGTACCGCGTTCGCCTCTGGAAACACGCCCGCCGCGGAAGCTGTGGTCGCGCAATACGCGCGCTTCAACACCGGAACAATCGGCGCGTTGTCGGCATGGACCAGTCTTTCGGGGTTGGTAAAGAGCGGTGGTTCAGGCATGATCAGTGGCGTGGACGAATGCGGCGTCCTGCCACCAGTCGGCGGTGTGGCTGTGCCCACGGCGCCGGGCTACAACCAGAGCGGTGGCTCATTCGTGCCTAACGGGACCCCCAACCTCATCGACATGGGAACGCAGGCGCAGGCCAACGACATGGTGGGTATCGATTGGGCCGGCATTGTGGCCGGTACCGCGTTGCCCGTCGATGTCACGAGTCCGCCGGCAGCATGGCCGAGCTTTGCGGACCCGAGCTACTGGCCGGTGATCTACGTGGATCAGGCGGCGGAGTTCACACTGCCGAGCGATGGCCGTGGCTTTCTGATCGTGCGCCACGATTTCAAGCTCAACGGCTCGCTGACCTGGCACGGGATCATTCTCGTCGGTGGGGCGGTCACATCGAGCGGTAACAATACTGTGAGTGGCACGCTCGTATCGGGGCTCAACCTCACAATCGGTGAGGCGGTAGGGGTGTCGGACATCGGTAGCGGCACGAAGACCTTCCGCTACAACTCGTGCTACATCGCACAAGCCGCGTCGCGTTTGCAGGGCTTCGCGCCTCTGCGCAACACGACGGTAGATAATTGGCCGCTGTACTAGGCAGCGGAGGGCGTTAGGCCGTTACGCCTTTCCGAATTCCCACGTCGCGAATCCATTTCGTGAGATGCGCAACGTGCTGCTCCCGAACCGGCGCACGTTTGCTCCACGCAGCTGCGTCGTCGATGCCACGCGCATGGTGAACGCGACGACGCCGCGTCGACCGGACTGAGACGGAACGAGGAAGAGGCGGACATCCGGTCCGACGCAAGCGGTTCCGCCAGTCGTTGGCTGCACGCGCCAACCCACCGCCCGACAGTGTGCGAGAAGGAGATTCTCAGTTTCCCTGGATGCCGCCACTTTGATGGCGACGATGTCGAGAAACGGATAGCGACGTCGTGCCGTGTCGATGCTGGTCGCTTGCATCGCCAGCACTTTTGTGCGCGCGACGCTCGTGCTAGCGGCGGGCACCGCCCCATACCAGCCGCGCAGGAAGCGCGGATGATACTCCACCACCTGCACAGCGAGCGCGGAATCCATGCGCGCGTCGCTCGCCACGACCTGATACAACCACGGGACGTCCGCCGAGTCCCGCCTGCGCGTCAGCGAATCGAGGCGCACGGCACCGACTTCACTCGTTAGGCGCCGCGCCACCGCCCGCAGCGCGCCGCCTTCATCGGTCCCCAGGGCGAGGCTGCTCGTCCAGGCTCGGCCGCCGGCCGGCGGCCGAAACTCGACGTACGTAGAACGGCCGAGGAGCGCGATCCCAGTGCTGATTGATCGGTCCGACGGCGCGAACAGCGCGAAGGTGTCGCGCAAAAAGGCCGACCTTTCGATCGCAGCAAACGTTGCCGAATCGGGGACCAGAGTGAGGTGGTTCAGGCCAACAACGGGCAGATGCTCTCGCACCGCGGCCGAAACGCCAAGCAGCAGGGTAAAGAGAAGCGGCGTCAATGCTCGAGGACGGTTCAGCATCCCCCATCATCGCCGTCCCACGGCCGCCAGTCCGTGCCCTCCATCACGCATGTCGCCCGAACAAACACCGGCGGCTATATTCAGAACCCCATGCCGCGAGCCGATTTCCAGCTGCAGTCACCCTTCGTTCCCGCCGGCGATCAGCCGAGGGCGATAACAGAGCTGTCGGCCGGCCTCGAGCGCGGCGACAGATTCCAAACTCTGCTCGGCGTCACGGGATCGGGGAAGACGATGACGATGGCTCACGTCATCAAGAGTCTCGGGAAGCCGACGCTCGTTCTCTCACACAACAAGACCCTCGCCGCGCAGTTGTATGGAGAGCTCAAGAGTTTCTTTCCAACGAACGCGGTCGAGTATTTCATCTCGTACTACGACTACTACCAACCCGAGGCGTACGTGCCGACGACCGACACGTACATCGAGAAAGACGCCTCGATCAACGAAGACATCGATCGGCTGCGTCTGCGCGCGACCTCGAGCCTCATGGAGCGCGATGACGTCATCATCGTCGCAACTGTCTCGGCGATCTACGGGTTAGGCGACCCGGAGATCTACAAAGAACGCATGGTCACGCTGAACAAGGGGCAGAAGATCGCCCGCAATCAGATCCTGCGGTCGCTCGTGGACATCCAGTATTCGCGCAACGACGTCGCGTTCGAGCGCGGGACGTTCCGCGTGCGCGGCGATACCGTCGAGATCCTCCCGGCGTACGAGGAGCAGGGCGTGCGAGTGGAGATGTGGGGCGACGAGATCGAGCGCATCTCCAAGATCAACAGCCTAACGGGCGAGACGATCGCGGTCCTCGACCGAGCGGCCATCTATCCGGCCAAGCACTTCATCACCGAGCGAGTGACGCTGGAGCGCGCGATCGAGAAGATCCGCGCGGAGCTGCACGAACGCCTAACGCTGCTGCGCAACTCAGGCAAGCTGCTCGAGGCGCAGCGGCTCGAGTCGCGCACGAACTTCGACATCGAGATGATGCTGGAGATCGGGACCTGCGCCGGCATCGAGAACTACTCGCGCCACCTCTCCGGCCGGGAAGAGGGCGAGCGGCCCGCGGTTCTCTTCGATTACTTCCCGCACGACTTCCTGGTCGTCATCGACGAATCGCACGTGACGCTGCCGCAGGTGCGCGGTATGTACAACGGCGATCGCGCGCGGAAAGAAGTGCTCGTCGAGTACGGCTTCCGGCTGCCGAGCGCTCTGGACAATCGTCCGCTGATGTTCGACGAATTCCTGACGCTCACGCCGCGCGCGCTCTTCGTGAGCGCGACGCCAGCGGAGTTGGAACTAGAGCTGTCGGACGGCGTGGTCGTCGAGCAGATCATCCGGCCCACGGGTCTCATCGATCCGGAGATCGAAGTGCGGCCGGTGCGCGGTCAGGTCGACGACCTGTTGCACGAGATCAGACTGCGCGAGCGAAAAGATGAACGGGTCCTCGTGACGACCCTAACGAAGCGCATGGCCGAGGACCTCACCGACTATCTGCAGCAGATGGGCGTGCGAGTCCGCTACATGCACTCCGACATCGCTGCGATCGAACGCATGGAGATCGTGCGCGGTCTCCGGTTAGGTGAGTTCGACGTTCTCGTCGGGATCAATCTGTTGCGTGAAGGACTCGACATGCCTGAAGTGTCCCTCGTCGCGATTCTCGACGCGGATCAAGAGGGGTTTCTGCGCAGCGACAGATCGCTCATCCAAACAGTTGGCCGCGCTGCACGACATGTGAGCGGACGCGCGATTTTTTACGCTGACCGGATCACCGATTCGATGCGTCGCTGTCTCGAAGAAACGGGTCGTCGCCGTGTGATGCAGGTGGAGCACAACCGCGTGCACGGAATCATTCCGCAAAGTGTCGTGAAGAGCGCCGAAGAAGTCCGCTTCATCACGCGCGTCGCCGACGCGCGAGAACAGCGTGCGCAGAAAGAAGCGCAACGCGCCGCCGCTGCGAAGTACGACGCCAAGGATATCGACGCAACGATCGTGCAGTTGGAGGCCGACATGCGCGTTGCAGCCAAGGAGCTGGATTTCGAGACCGCCGCGCAACTGCGCGATCAGCTGTTCGAGCTGCGTGCGCGCAAGGATGGCATGGTCCGCCGACGCGACGTCTTCGCGGAGATCCGGTCCAACGCGTGACCGAGCACGGCGAGCCGATCGGGGAAGGGAGAGGTGGCGAGGTCGGACCGCTGCACCATCTCGCTCCACCGCACGCCACGGAGGGCCGGTTGCGCCTAACGCGGGACGATCTGGTGGCTTGGGGCGAAGCGTTCGGCCGCGCGGCCCGTCCGCCATTGTGCGTCGCGATCGCGGGCGAGCTTGGCGCCGGCAAGACGACGCTCGTGCAGGCGATCTGTCGCGGATATGGCGTAAGCGAACCGGCGACGAGCCCGACGTTCGCACTCGTGCACGAGTACCGTGCGCCGCGATCGGGCGTGTTTCATCTGGATCTTTTTCGTCTCAAGCATACGAGCGAGCTGGCAGGCATTGGATGGGAAGACATCATCGGCGCGCACGCACTGGTATTGATCGAATGGCCCGAACGCGCCGCCGAGCTGTTGCCACAGGATCATGTCGGCATCGAGCTGCAGCACGTACCTAACGATGCTGATCATCGCTTGCTCCTTGCCGGCTGATTCGTGTTGACACTCGCTCTGGATGCTTCGGCTGGCGATGCGACGATCGCCGTTTTCGACGGCACTCGCCTGCTCGCGGCGGCGGAAACGCCGCTCAACGATCGACGCGTCGACCCGCTCTTGCCGGCCGTCAATCGTGCGCTCCGCGAGGCTGCTTGCTCGATAAACGACCTGGGCCGCCTCGTCTGTGGTGACGGCCCAGGGGGCTTTACGGCCCTGCGCCTTGCGGGGGCGACTGCCAAAGGAATCGTGCGAGGGACCGGCGCCGAGTTTTGGGTAACTCCGTCGCTCGCGTTCGTCGCGGCGGCGGCCGAACCGGCATTGGGGAAGGGTGAATACCTGGCGCTCCTCGACGCGCGTCGCGGGGAATGTTATGCTGCCCGGGTCATCGTGGACGCAGACGGACGCATTACGCACTGCGACGACTCTCGGCGCATGACGCGCGACGCAGTGCTCGAATACGCAATGACCCAGCGCCTCACACCCATCGGTCCTGATGAAGCCCTCGCTGTGCGCCCGCATGCACGCGGTCTCGCGCGTCTGACGTGGGACGGCGGGCTCGTTAGGCAAGCCGACGCGGCGCAGTGGGAGCCGAACTACGGGCGGCTCGCCGAAGCGCAGGTGCGCTGGGAAGCGACGCATCAGCGCGCGCTGCAGCCGGACGCGGGCCGCTGACATGGGAACGAGCGCCATCCGCGCGTATCTGGGGCGCGAAACACCGCGTGGCGGCTGGGCCGCGCTGCGCTCGGTCCAGAGTACGCCGTCCGTGGTGACCCTGCGACTCGCCCAGCCCGATGACCTCGACGCCATCGTCGAGATCGAGCGTGTCTCGTTCAGCGATGCGTGGTCTGAGGCTTCATTCCGATCGCTCTTTGGCCGCTCGGAGGTTTCCTTCGTCGTCGCGATCGGTGCCAGCGGCGTTGAAGAAGAGGTTCTCGGCTACGTCGTGGCTACATTCGCGGCAGATCAGGGCGAGATAGCGAACCTTGCGGTTCGCCCGGAGGGACGACGCTCGGGTCACGCGATGCGGCTCCTCGCCTTCGTGCATCGCGAAGCGGCGAGGCGCGGCGCAACATCGATGTGGCTCGAGGTCCGTGAGTCGAATCAATCCGCGATTGCGCTCTACTCTGCGATCGGATATCGCGAAATGGGCCGCAGAGCACGCTATTACGAAGATCCTCTCGAAGACGCGCTCGTGCTTTCACGGAACGTTCCATAAGACAATCGTTCGAGCCATGTCGCGGTTTTATGTTTATGTAGCCGCGACGTACGCGAGTACTGTGTTCGGCGAATCACCTCACGGTTTCGCCAGGAGGCAATGTGAGCCGCAGCTTGAACAAGGCGACGTTGATCGGCAACGTCGGCAACGATCCCGAAGTGCGCACCACGACTGGTGGCTCGCGCGTCGCACAGGTCTCGCTCGCAACCACGCGTCAGTGGAACGGGGCCAATGGCGACAAGCAGGAAAAGACGGAGTGGCATCGACTCGTGTTATGGAACACGAAAGGCGCCAATCTCGCCGACATCGTCGAACGCTATGTGAAGAAGGGCGATCGACTCTATGTCGAGGGACGCATCGAGTATCGCCAATGGCAAGATCGTGAGGGACAGACGCGCTACACCACTGAGATCAACGTGCGGGAGATGATCATGCTCTCGTCGCGCAGTGGCGGTGGCGATCCTGACTCAGACAACGGTGGCCGTTCGCGCGGTTATAGTGATCGCGCGCGGGCCGCTGCAGCTGCGCCTGCCGGTGAAGCTGCTGCTGCTGCCGCTGGCAAAGCTGGAGACGACTTCGAAGACTTTCCTGGAGCACTTGAAGACGAGGACGACGATCTTCCGTTTTAGCTCGTCGCATTCCAAGCAGCGCGAGCCGGCGAAAATGCCTTTGCGCTGACCTGTTAGGTTACAACGGCACAAACGTGGGGCTTCGTTGCGAGGCTCCCTCGAATAGATTTGCCAAACGAAGCGGCCGCCCCGGTCGCTTCGTTTTTTGTAAATCGGAGATCGCATGCCGGCAGCTCACGTCCTCGTCGCCAGCGCCGAATGACCCGGCGCGCCCTCGTCACCGGAGGTGCCGGTTTCATCGGATCGCACGTCGCCGACGCCCTCCTCGAGCAGGGCTACTCCGTCGATATCGTCGACAACTTCTCGTCAGGCGACAGGCGTAATGTTCCGGCCGCCGCCACGCTGCACGAGATGGACATCACATCGAGTGACGCGGCGCGGCTGATTCGCGAGTCGCGCTTCGATGCGATCTGCCACCTCGCCGCGCAGATCGACGTGCGCAAGAGCGTCGCCGATCCGGCGTTCGATGCTTCGGTCAATGTCGGCGGGACGCTGAACTTGATAGAAGCCGTTAGGCAATCCGGCCATCCCACGCGCTTCGTCTTTTCATCGACGGGCGGGGCGATATACGGCGACTTCGTTTCAGTGCCGACGGAGGAACGCGCGCCGAAGGACCCGGAGTCGCCGTACGGCGTGGCCAAGCTCAGCGCCGAGTACTATCTCGCGTATTACGCGCGCGTGCACGGGCTCGACACCGTAGCGCTGCGCTACTCGAACGTCTATGGTCCTCGGCAGAATCCACACGGCGAGGCTGGGGTCGTGGCCATCTTCTGCACGCGCATCCTCGAAGGAAAGCCACTCACTGTGTTTGGCGAGGGATTGCAGACGCGGGATTACGTCTACGCCGTCGATGTTGCGCAGGCCAACGTCGCGGCCGCATCGCGACCACTGGCGCGTCCGGCGCAGCTTGACCTGCGTGCGTACAACGTGGGCACATCGCGGCAAACGACAGTGCTCGACCTCGCAAATGGGCTGCGCCGCGCGGCGGGAAGCGACGTGCCGGTCCAGCATGCACCGGCTCGCACCGGAGAGCAGCAGCGCTCGGCGATCATCGTGGACAAGGCAGACAAGGAACTTGGTTGGCAGCCCAAGGTGCAGCTTGAAGAGGGCCTGCGCCTAACGTACGAGTTTTTCGCTGCTCGCCACCGCGAGAAGCACGCGTGAGTCTCGTGCTTGCGCTTCAAGGCGGGTCGCCGATTCCCACGACGGTCCTCGAGCTCATCCTGACGGGTTCGATGGCCACGAAAGTGGTGCTCGTTGTACTCCTCGTGCTGTCGTTGTTGAGCTGGGGCATCATGCTCGCCAAGTCGCGCGAGTTTAACAAAATCGAGAAAGCCGGCGCCGAGTTTCTGCGCAAGTTCGAACGCGCGCATAGTCTAGCCGATGTGATCTCAGCAACAGGGCGGATGAAGCCTAACGCCTACACGCGCGTGTTCGATCGCGCGCAGTCGTTCCTGAGCGATACGAAACCAGCGCTGGGAGCTACACCGGACCGAGAGGCGCGTCTCAGCGGCTCCCAAGTCGAGGCGCTGCGCCTCGTGCTCGATTCGCAAACCACGTCGGAGCGTCAAGCACTCGGGAGATACGTTCCGTGGTTAGCATCGATCGGGTCGGTCAGCCCGCTCATCGGCCTCCTGGGAACTGTGCTGGGGGTGATCTCGGCGTTCATCGGCGTCGCCACCCAGGGAGCCGGGAATCTGGGCGCCGTGGCGCCCGGCGTCGCTGATGCTCTCACTGCAACAGCGGCGGCACTGGCAGTGGCCATCCCCGCAGTATTCGGGTACAACTTCTACGCCAACCGGCTCAACCGCTTCGACGGTGAGCTCGAGGGCTTTGGGTCGGAGCTCATCGCACTGATGGTGCGCGAAGGGAGGATCTGATGCGTCGGCAGCGCGAGCGCAGTGCGCTCAATGCGGAGATCAACGTCGTGAGTTTGATCGACGTGATGATGCTCCTGATGGTGATCTTCATGATCACAGCGCCGATGATGCAGGGCGGGGTCGATGTGGCCTTACCCAAAGGAGAGGCCAGGCCGCTCGAGCCGAAGAGCGGGCTCGTTGTGACTGTGGACAGGACGGGGCGTATCCTCGTCGACGGGACGGCGCTCACGTACGCGGAGTTCCGCGGCGCGTTCAAGGCGTTGGCGGAGCGCAAGGGGAAACAGGGGGTATACCTGCAGGGTGATGCCGGTGCGTCGTACGGGCAGGTGGCACGCGTGCTGGCGGTGATGCAGCAGGCCGGCGTGGGCAACGTCGGGATCGTGATGGAGCCGGAACTGGCGGGTGGAATCCGCTAAGTCCTTAGTCCCAGGTCGTGGTATGGCGAGACAGCGGGCCGAGGCATCCTCGTTAGGCAAGTCGCTCGGCGTGTCCGCGCTGGTGCATGGCGGTGCGCTCGCGATGTTGTTGATCGTCGGTGCGCGCGGAACCCAAATCCAGGCGCCGATCTATCGAGTAGAGCTCATCGCCGCGCCGCGTGGCGATCGCGCGATCGGTGTAGTCGACCCGATTCAAACGCCGACCGCAGAGACACCCAAAGTCACGACGCCTCCGCCGAGTGAGGTTCCGACTCCGGTAAAGGAGCGTCCCGCGCCGAGGCGCACACCGACTCGTGCCACGCCGACGCCTGCTGCGCAATCGAAACGAACGCAGGCAGCACCGAAGGCCGGTGGTGGCCCTGAGGGGGGCACCGGGACGGACGTGACGAATGTCCGCACCGAAGGGATGAACTTTCCATTTCCCCAGTACCTGAATAATATCGTTAGGCAGATTCAGTTGCGATTCAAGCCGCGCAATGCGGGGAACCTCGTCACTGAAGTGGTGTTCTTCATCAGGCGCGACGGTAGCACGCAGGACCTCCAAATCCTGCGGCGATCGGGGAGCCTCGCCTTCGATCTCGAGGCGCAGGGGGCGATCGAAGCAGTGTCTGCCGCCCGTGCATTCGGGCCATTACCCGCTGGGTGGGGAGACGATGTGCTAAAGGTTATTTTCACCTTTGAGCCAGGACTGGTGAATCGCTAGTGCCGATGGGTCGTTTGTCCACACTCCGCGCGCTCTGCCTAACAATTGTGATCTGCGGTGCCGCCACGCGCGGGCTCGCGCAGGACACGACCTTCCGGCAAGGCGTTCAACTCTCGCTGCGGTACGCGCCGGGAACGCGTCCGGGCATCGTCGTGCTGCCGATCAGCGGCGAGTTCGGCGACAGCATGCGCGCGATTCTGCAGCGCGATCTCGACTACGGAGATCGCGTCACGATCATCCCGACCGATGTGCCAACGGCCGCAGCTGCCGCCGCGAGCGATGGGCCAACGATCAACTATCCCCTCTTCGCCAAACTAGGCGCCGTCGGAATTGTTCAGGTGACTTGGGCCAGCGCAGCGATCGCGCGCGTCGCCGTGCATAACGTGGCGCAGGGAAAGATCGAACGCACGCAAGACTTTCCGCTGGGTGGCGATCCGAAGGTGCAAGACGGAGTCCCGGACTGGCGCTTGTCGGTTCACTCCGTGGCGGATGAGTTGGAACAGTGGATCACCGGCATCCGTGGAATCGCTGCCACTCGCATTGTCTATTCGAGCGGCGGTCGCATCTGGCAAGTCGATAGTGACGGCGCCACGGCCATTCCGCTGACGCCAGTGTCGATGGCCATGTCGCCGGCGTGGCATCCGCGCGGTTCTTTCGTGGCGTATAGTGCCATGGGCGGCAGTGGGAACTGGCAGGTGCTTCTGCGCGAAACTGGAGGCGCCTCACGAGTGCTCAACACGACGCCGGGCGGCCAGAACATCACGCCGGTTTTTTCGCCGGATGGCAGCACGCTCGTGTATTCGCACGCGCGCGAGCTAGGGAATGACCTCTATGCGGTCAACCCATTTGCGTCCGATGCCGTGCGCAAAGTCACAGTTGGCCGCGGCAGTGATAATATGTCGCCTACGTTTAGCCCCGATGGGCGCCAACTCGCCTTTACTTCAAACCGGACAGGACGCCCGGAGGTTTATATTTCCGACGCGGATGGGACGAATGCGGAGCCGCTGACGTTGGGGCAGTACAGCGATCAGTCGTACAATTCGAATCCAGACTGGTCGCCTGACGGGCGCGCCATAGCATACCAATCGCAGATTGCCGGTCGTTTTCAGGTGATCTCGATGGGTCTGCGTGATCGCTCGCCGAAGCGCCTGACGAGTGACGGGATAAACGAAGATCCATCGTGGGCACCCGACAGCCGGCACATCGTGTTCACTTCCAACCGCACAGGAGTGCAACAGCTTTTCGTCCTTGACGTCGAGAGCGGCCGAACTCGGCAGCTTACGCACTCAGGGGCGAAGGTGCGGACGGGGGATTGGTCTTCATACCTCAAACGGTAGCAGCCCAAGGTTTAGACTCAACTTCGACTGGAGCCTACATGACCTCACGTGCGCAGCGCTTGCTTGTTCTCGGTGTTCTCGTTGTTGCAGCCGTTTCCGCATGCCGAAAGAAGCAGCCTGAGGTCGCACCACAGCCGGTCGCTAACACACCGCCCGAGACGTGCGATCAACGCTGCCGCGACAGCATTCGTACCGCGGACGAGAGACGCCGAGCTGACTCCATCGCTGCGGCGAAGCGCGCGGAAGACGAAGCGAAGGCTCGCGGAATCGCTGCTTTGCGCGCCACGCTCGCTGAAAAGGTCTTCTTCGACTATGACCAGTCGATGCTGACCGATGAAGCGCGCGCATCGCTCGACCGCAAGCTCACAGTGCTCAAGGCGAACGCCGGTTTGCGACTGCGCATCTCAGGTCACGCTGACGAACGCGGCTCCGACGAATACAACATCGCGTTAGGCCAACGCCGCGCGGTTGCGGTCAAACGCTACCTCATGGACCAGGGGATCGACGGCGGACGGCTCGACGTCGTCAGCTTCGGTGAGGAGCAGCCGGCGGTGCAGGGAGGGACGGAGGACGCGTTCGCAAAAAACCGCCGCGCAGAGTTCGAGATTACGGCCGGCGGCGACAACCTGACGGCGCCACGGTAAGGCAGATGCAGTTGCGCGCTCCGTTCGCCGTTGCGTTAGGCGCTCTCGTATCGAGCGCCTGCTTCGCCACGCGCAACGACGTACGCGTCTTGCAGCAAGACATCCTTACCACACGCGCCGAATCGGCGCGGGCAGACTCCGCGCGCGCGCGCCAGATCGACGCCGTCGCGCGACTGCTCGGCGTGCTCGGCGATTCCGTGCGTTCGCTGTACTCGAGCGTGACTCGCGTGCAGGGAGACATGCGCGGCGAGTTCCGGCAGGTGAATCAGCAGCTGCTGCAGATCCAGGAGCTCACGGGGCAGAGCCAGCGCCGCCTGCAGGACCTGCGCGCCGAGATGGAACAGCGCAACCAGCAACAACCAGTGACGCCGCCCGTGGCCGGCGACACGACGACGCAGCCAGCCCCACAGCCGGCGGCGCCTGGTCCCGCCCAGTTGCTCGCGTTAGGGCGCCAACAATACGCGCAGCGCAGCTATGGCACCGCGCGCTCGGCCTTCGAGGAGCTCCTGCGGACGTATCCCGAGTCCGACCTCGCGGCCGAGGCGCAGCTATACATCGGAGAGTGCTGGACAGCTGAAGGCAATGCGCCAGCCGCCGACGCAGCCTACAACGCCGTCGTAGCCAAGTATCCGCAGTCGCCGCGGGCGCCTAACGCGCTGTACAAGCTGGCACTATCGCAAGCCAAGCAGGGGAAACGTGCCGAAGCACGCGTCTTCATGGAGCGTGTCAAGCGCGAATATCCGCAGTCCGACGAGGCCGAGCTCGCCGACGCCTGGCTCAAGAGCAATCGTTAGGACGGGCGCGGGAGCATAACGATGGCGGCCAATCCACAGGCCGAAATGCCCTTCCTCGATCACCTCGAGGAATTGCGTTGGCGTATTCTGTGGTCGCTCGGCGCCTTCGTCGCAGGTTTCGCGATCGCCTTCGTCCTCGCCACCAAGTACAACTTCATTCTTCTTCTCGAGCACCCGATCGCCCCGTATCTCCACGGGAAGAAGCTCATCGTTACACATCCCGCGGATCCGTTCCGCCTTACGTTGAGCGTCTCGATATGGTTGGGTGTGGTGCTCGCGCTCCCGGTCATTCTGTATCAGCTCTGGTCGTTCCTTGCACCGGCGCTCCATAAGCACGAGAAACGGGTCGTCATTCCGGTCTTCTTCTTCGGAACGATCCTATTCCTCTGCGGTATAGCGCTCTCGTACTTCGTGATCCTTCCGATCACGCTGCGCTTCCTGTTCTCGATTCAGGCCTCATCGCTGGACATGTTCATCTCCGCGCGTGAGTACTTCGGCTTTGCGATCGCCATGTCGCTCGCCATGGGCGCTGTTTTCGAGCTGCCCATTGTCATCATTGGCTTGACGGCAGTCGGCATGGTTACGCCGAGGTTTTTGCAAAAGTTCCGTCGTTATGCAGTCGTGCTTTGTCTCGTTGCCTCGGCCATCATCACGCCCGGCTCCGATCCGCTCTCGCTGCTCGCGCTCGCGTTGCCACTCTACGGGTTGTACGAGGTGAGCGTCGTAGCATCGGCCGTTGTGTATCGGCGCAAGATGCGCCGAAGCGCCAGCGCCGATCTGGGGGGCGTACCGGCGTGACGTGCCGCGGCGCGATCGTCGCCGCGCTGTCCGTCGTCGTGGCGGTTGGCTCGTTAGGTGCGCAGGTGCGCAGCGACACGCTCGCGCGCCGCGATTCGCTGGCCCGAATCGACTCGCTCCTGCGGCGTCAGGGGCGTCCTGGGCTCATCACCGATTCCACGTCGCGCCAGCGTCAGCTCATCACCTGGGTTCCTGACGACTCCGTCACGACGGCGCTCCTCTCGCGTGCCGGCTATACGTCCACACGCTATCAAGGCGACACTGTCATTTTCCGCGCCGCGGAGCACATCCTGCGCCTTTTGCGCGGCGAGAAGGACCGCGCCGGCGTCGAGCGCGATCGCGCCACGCTCGTTGGTGACAGCATTCTGTTCAACGACTCCACAAAGATCGTGACCGCGTTAGGCGATACGCTCATTCTGCGCGATCCCGCTCGCGGCCCGGACGATCTGGTTGCGCTCGGACGTATCACATACGACGTCGCCAACAGGCGCGGTGTGGTCACGAACGTCACCACCAGCGTGGAGAGCGGCCAGGTCTGGGTCGTGCACGGCGATAGGGCGGCCTTCGTGAACGACACGACCGCCGCGGGCCGCAACATCATCTACGCGAAGAGCGGCTGGATCACGAGCTGCACGGAGACCGTTCCGCATTACCACTTTGCCGCGCGCGAGATGAAAGTCGTTGCGGGTCACATACTCGTAGCGCGACCGGCGATCCTGTACATCTCCGATGTCCCGGTGATATGGCTGCCGTTCGTCTTTCAGGATCTGCGCAAGGGACGTCGCAGCGGAATCATCGCGCCGCGACTCGGCTTCAGCGATGTCATTCGCAACAGCCCGTCGTACCGCCGCACGGTCGAGAACTTCGGCTACTACTTCGTGCTTAACGACTACATGGACGCCGAGCTCACGATGGACTGGCGCAGCAATGCGCGCGCGCCCGATAACGACCCGGGCTGGCTCAAGGGGAATAGCATCATCCGCTACAACTGGCTCAACAACTTCCTCCAGGGTGAGGTTGGGTACTCGTACCACACGCTAAGGAACGGGACCAAGAACCAGCAAGTCACCTGGAATCACACGCAGACGTATTCGCAGAGGACGCGGCTGAACTTCTCGTTCAACTGGGCCGAGAATACGCGCGTTCAGCGGCAGGCGACGTTCAATCCGTACGTTGCGTTAGGCACGATCGCGTCGCGTGGCAACTTCAGCACCGCGCGCGGCCCCTTCCAGCTCTCGCTCGGTGCGTCGCAACGGCAATATCCGGGGCGCGAGCAGCTGGATCGCGAGTTTCCCACTCTGAGCGTGACGGCAAAGCCGATTCGCGCCGGCGAATGGCTCACGTGGACCCCGTCGCTCAGTTATTCCAGCTCACAGTCGCTGCACATGGACCAGCCCAGCGACTTCTCCTTCCGCTTCATTCCCAAAACTAGCGGCGGCATCGATTCGGTCGCCCTGGACCGCAGCACGAAGTCGAGCAACCTCTCATTCACCACGCCGCTCGAGATCTTTGGCTTCAAGCTGCAGAACTCCATTCGCGTGGACGATCAGCTCAACGACTTCCCGTCGCGTCGCGAGATCTACGACATCACATCTGGCAACGTACTGGAGACGCGCGTGTTTGCACGCACGTTCCTAACGAGCATCGACTTCGAGACGTCGTTCGGGTTGCCCACGTTCCTGCAAGGGACCTGGAACTTGTCGCCAACTGTCAGCATGCAGAACGTCGACGCCGGCGGATTCTTCGTGCGCAGCGAGCGCACCGGTGGGAAGTTCGTGCACCAGCGCAAGCGACTCTCGTACGGCGCGTCGGTGTCGCCGACAGTGTATTCACGCTTCGGTGGCTTCGGCCCCATCGAGGCGATCCGGCACACTGTGCAGTTCCAGAGCAGCTACCGCTACTCACCGCGTGCCGACGTCAGCGACGAGTTCCTCGAGGCGTTAGGCAGGACGCGCAAAGGCTACCTCGGCTCGCTGCCTCAGAACGCGGTCACGCTCGGCTTTTCGACGAACTTCGAAGCGAAGATGCGCTCCCCGGCTACGAGCGATACGTCGAGCAACCTGCTGAGCGCCGAGGGGCGCAAGATGAAGCTCCTCTCGCTTCAGTTCTCTTCGCTCGAGTGGGACTTCGAGCGCGCCAAGGCGACAAAGGCGACCGGTCTGACTACGACGAACTTCAGCGTCGGAGCGACGACCGATCTGCTGCCTGGCTTCGACGTCAACGTCGACTATTCGCTCTTCAAGGGCGATCCGATCAGCGATACGGCGTCGTTCAAGCCCTTCCGGACCGGCTTGGGCGCTTCGGTACAGCTCAATCCGAAGTCGCCGATCATCGTGGCGTTCGCGCGCTTGTTAGGCATCCACATCGACACCACAACCCGTCGCCAGCAAACCGATCCGCAACGTGGCACGAGTAGCGAGAGCAATTTCAATCAGAATTCGCGTTTCGCCGCCGACCAGCCCTTCCGAGGGAGCGTCTCGCGCGTTACGCCCGTTGGCGGAGCGGTGTCCGGACAGCCTTGGCAGGCGTCACTGCGCTACTCGTCCAACAGGCAGCGACCGGTGATAGGGCGCACTGTCGTAGACTTCGATCCACGCGCGCGCTGCGAGCAGTTCCGCCTGATCAATCCGATTCTGTACAACCAGTGCCTGCTCGAGGTCGGCGCCGCGCAGCCGACAGACCCATCGCTCATCGGTACTCCACCTGGCGGGACGATCTTCCGCATCCCGCCGCAGGAGAATCTGCAGGGCTCGATGTCATTCCATCTGACGGAGAAGTGGGGCGCGTCGTGGTCCACGACGTACGATTTCGTAACTCGCGACTTCGCGAGTCACATCGTGTCGCTGCAGCGCGAGATGCACGACTGGGACGCGGTCTTCGCGTTCACGAGATCGCCCAACGGCAACTTCGCGTTCAACTTCTTCATTCAGTTGAAGGCGCAGCCGGACATCAAGTTCGATTACAATCGAAATACGCTGCCG